>CAXBEC010000358.1:0-4001 GCA_963974145.1 uncultured Alphaproteobacteria bacterium
CCCTACAAGATCGCGATGGAGTTCATGCTGTCCGGCAAGCATTTCAGCGCCCAGCGCGCCTATGAGGTCGGTATGGTCAACAAGGTCGTGCCGAAGGGCGAACTTATGGCCGGCGCGATGGAATATGCAGAAATCTTCCGCGACAGTGCGCCGCTCGTCATGGGGGCGCTCAAACGCTTTGTGCGGAACGAGGTCATAGCCCGCGGACCATCCGAACAGGCGGCCCTCGCCCGGCGTGACCTGCTGGCCATTTCGCGCAGCGAAGACCAGAAGGAAGGCGGCAAAGCCTTCAGGGAAAAACGCAAGCCGGTATTCAAGGGCCGCTGATAAACGGAGCCGGGAGGCGGCGGCAGGTTTCTTCCGTCGCCCTCCACTTCCTGCTATAAGATACCGGACCACAACAAGTAACCGTCTGAAGAAGACGTTAGAACGTATTGATATGTATCTTCTAATCGATAATTACGACAGCTTCACCTACAACCTCTGGCACTTCCTGGGCGAGTTGGGGACGGTCTTTGAGGTGCGTCGCAACGATTCGCTTTCCGTCGAGGAAGCGCTGGCCATGGCGCCCGAGGGAATCGTGCTCTCGCCCGGCCCCTGCGATCCGGACGCCGCCGGCATCTGCCTTGATCTCGTCAAAGCCGCTGCCGGAAAAATTCCGATCCTGGGCGTATGCCTCGGCCATCAGGCAATCGGACAGGCAATGGGGGGCCGCATCATCCGCGCCCCGGCCTGCATGCATGGCAAGAAAAGCGATATTCACCACCGCGGCACCGATGTGTTCAGCAGCTTGCCCAGCCCCTTCACCGCGACGCGATACCATTCGCTGATTATCGAGCGGGAGACCCTGCCCGATTGCCTCGAAATCACCGCCGAAACCGATGACGGCGTGATCATGGGAATAGCCCACCGGGAACTGCCCCTATACGGTGTCCAGTTTCATCCGGAAAGCATCGCGTCCGAACACGGTCACCAGTTGCTCGGCAATTTCCTGGACATGACACGACAGTATAAGGACGCGGCATGACCGACCTGTCCGCGCGATTCAAATCCCTGCTGGGCAAGGTGGCCGGCGGCGAAACCCTGACGGCCGACGAAGCCCGGCAGGCCTTCGATATCATGATGTCCGGCGACGCGACGCCATCCCAGATGGGCGGGCTGCTGATGGCGCTGCGGACCCGCGGCGAAACCGTCGAGGAAATTACCGGCGCCGCCACCGCGATGCGCGCCAAGGCGACCCATATCCGCGCCCCGGAAGGCGCGATGGACGTGGTCGGCACCGGCGGCGACCGGTCGGGGACCTATAATATTTCAACCTGTACGGCCCTGGTCGTGGCGGGCTGCGGCGTTCCCGTCGCCAAACATGGCAACCGGGCCGCAACGTCGAAATCCGGCGCGGCCGACGTTTTGAGCGCCCTTGGCGTCAATCTGGATGCCGATTTCCCCCTGCTGGAAAAGGCGCTGAACGAGGCCGGCATCTGCTTCATGATGGCCCAGCGCCACCATGGCGCGATGCGCAACGTCATGCCGACCCGCATCGAACTTGGGACGCCGACGATCTTCAATATCCTCGGCCCCCTGTCGAATCCGGCAGATGTGAAACTGCTGCTGGTCGGAACGTATCTGGAAAAATGGGTCGAACCGATGGCCGAAACGCTGGGCGCGCTGGGCGCCGAACGGGCCTGGGTCGTGCATGGCTCCGACGGGCTGGACGAATTGACGACAACCGGTCCGTCCACCGTTTGCGAATATTACAACGGCACGCTTCGCCGCTTTGAACTCTCGCCGGAAGATGCCGGACTGCCACGCGGCATGGCCGCAGAGCTGAAAGGCGGCGATGCGGAATACAATGCCGCTGCCATCCGCGCGGTGCTGAATGGGGAAAAAAGCGCCTACCGCGATATCGTCCTGTTCGGCGCGGCCGCGGCGCTGCGGATCGCCGGCAAGGCCGCCGATATGCGCGACGGCGCTGAAATTGCGGCGGGCGCCATTGACGACGGCAGCGCCCGGCGCGCTCTGGAGGGCCTCGTGGCCATTACCAATGAGGCAGGCGCATGAGCGACGTCCTGGACCGGATCTGCCGCGACAAACGCGACCATATCGCGACCCGGAAGGCTGCAACGCCCCTGCCCGACATGAAGGCGCGCGCGGCCAGCGCGTCGCCGGTCAGGCCCTTCGCCGAGAGTCTCGCGGCCGCATCCGCAACGGGATACGGCTTGATTGCCGAACTGAAAAAGGCATCGCCCAGCAAGGGCCTCATCCGCGATGATTTCTCGCCAGCGGACCTCGCCCAAGCCTATCAGGCGGGCGGCGCCACCTGCCTTTCCGTCCTGACCGATATTCCCTTTTTCCAGGGCGACGATGCATACCTGACCGCGGCGCGCGATGCGGTCGCACTACCGGTCCTGCGCAAGGATTTCATGCTCGACCCGTACCAGGTCCACGAAGCCCGCGCGATTGGCGCGGATTGCATCCTGCTGATCATGGCCGCGCTTGAGGACAGCCAGGCAGCGGACCTCGAGTCACTGGCATTCGAGCTCGGCATGGATGCGCTGATCGAAGTCCATGACGAGACCGAACTCGCACGCGCCCTGAACCTGAAATCGCGCCTGATCGGTGTCAACAACCGCAACCTGAAGACGCTCGACGTCGACCTCGCGACGACCGAACGCATGGCGGCCGCCATACCCGCCGACCGCATCGCCGTCGGCGAAAGCGGCCTCGGCTCACCGGCCGATCTTGCCCGTTGCGTCGCCGTCGGCGTGCGTTGTTTCCTGATCGGCGAATCACTGATGCGGCAGGATGATGTCGCCGCCGCCACCCGCGCCATCCTGGCCCAACCCGTCACCGTTCCCGCCTGAGGCACCCGACCATGTCCGGATTTACCCATTTCGATGCGGACGGCAACGCGGTCATGGTCGATGTGGGGGCCAAGGACGAAACCGAACGGACCGCCACTGCCGCCGGAACGATCATGATGCAGCGGGAAACCGCAGAAATGATCCAGCAGGGCGGCGTAAAGAAGGGCGATGTAATGGCGGTCGCGCAGCTGGCCGGCATCATGGGCGCAAAGCGGACGCCCGACCTGATACCGCTCTGCCACCCGCTGGCGCTAAGTTCGGTGAAGGTGGACCTCACGCTCGACGCCGACCGCCACGCCATCGACATTACCGCCACCTGCAAGCTGAAAGGCCGCACCGGGGTGGAGATGGAAGCCCTGACGGCGGTATCGGTCGCCGCGCTGACGGTTTACGACATGTGCAAGGCCGTCGACCGGGGCATGAGAATTACCGATATCCGACTGATCCACAAAGCCGGTGGAAAATCCGGCGTCTATGAAGGTGCCTGATGCTCGCTGTCGCCGAAGCCCGCCAGAGAATTCTTAGCGCGTTTACCCCCCTGCCGCCGGAGCAGGTCAGCCTCACCGACGCGCTGGGCCGGGTACTGGCCGAAGATGTCGCGTCGCGCCGGACCCAGCCGCCGATGGCCGTTTCCGCCATGGATGGCTATGCGGTGCGGGCGGCGGATACAGAAAATATCCCGGCAACGCTGGAAGTTGTCGGTGCGGCACCGGCGGGCGGCGCCCATCAGGGCGAGGTCGGCCCCGGTCAATGTGTGCGGATATTCACCGGCGGCCCCGTCCCGGCCGGCGCCGATGCCATCGTGATCCAGGAAGATACCGTTGCCGAGGGCAAGCTGATTGCCGTGAAGGTTTCCGTTCCGGTCGGCCATTACGTCCGCCCCGCCGGGCTGGATTTCAGTGAAGGCGAAATCCTGCTGAAAGCCGGCGCCACGGTAACAGCCCGGGATATCGGCCTTGCCGCGGCTATGAACCGTCCCTGGCTGATGGTGCGCCGACAGCCGCGTGTGGCCATCCTGTCGACGGGCGATGAAGTCGTCATGCCCGGTGATCCGGTCGGCCCCAATCAGATCGTCAGTTCGAACGGGCTGTCGCTCGCCGCCGCCGTGAGGGCGCGCGGCGGCATACCGATCTCGCTTGG
>CAXBEC010000359.1:0-3998 GCA_963974145.1 uncultured Alphaproteobacteria bacterium
GCGTTCGAAGGGGGCGCTGTTGAAGATCACGCTGGCGCCCGCCGCCTCATACATCAGGTCGGCGGCTTTCTTGGCCTCGTGGATGGCGTGGGTCGTGGCGATGCGCAGCCGCATGCGGTGGTCGACGGTGACCTCGCCGGTCGCCTCCGCCTCGTCGAACATGTCGTCCAGTTCGCTGCGCTGGAAACAGCGCGCGGCGTCGAGCCAGACGCGGGCCTGACCGTATTCATACTGTACCACCGGATTCAGGGCCATGGTGCTGGACTGGCGCTGCGGCGTCTTCTTCACCGCGAGCTTGTGGAATTCGTCCAGCACCTGCCGCGCGACCCCCATGGCGAGGCCGGAAAAGCCGCTGGCATACATGTTGGTCTGCATGAACTTGTACATCGTGCCGTCATGCCAGCGGTTGGGTGCGTGGTCGCGGATCAGGGTATTGCCGTCCGGCACGAACAGGTCCTTGACGATATAGCCGTCGCTGGCAGTGCCACGCAGCCCCATGACATTCCAGATATCTTCCATTTCCACATCGGCCTTGGGCATCAGCATGGTGCGGACCTGGTTCTTGCCGTTCGGACCGGGTATCGGTTCGCCCTTGCCGTCCACCAGCGTCGCATGGGTGCCAAGCCATGAGGCGTGGCGGCAGCCGCTGGCGAAGCGGGTATGGCAGTTGACGATATAGCCGCCATCGACCTTCTGCGCGGTTGAGTGGCCCGGCCCCCAGGCCAGCACCGCACGCTTGTCATCGTTCCACATGCGCCTGGCGTCGTCCGGGTTCATAAAGGCGGCCACCTGGGAACAGCCATTGCCCTGGCAGGTCACCCAGGCGACGCTGGCGTCGTATTTGGCAACTTCCTCAATGATGCGGGAAAAATCGGAGGGCTTCAGCTGCCCGCCGCCGAATTCCTTGGGCAGCAGCAGGCGGAACAGCCCCGCATTGTGCATCGCGTCCAGCAATGCTGCCGGCAGGCGGCGATCGCGTTCGATCGCCTCAAGCGATTCCGTAATCACCGGGCCGACCTCGCGGACCTTCCCCAGATAATGTTCCCGATCCGAAACGCCCGGTTGGGCGGTTGCTGCAATGGATACCATGTTCTTATCCTTCCCCCGATACGGATTCCGGCCGCCTGTATCGCACAAGGTGGAACCCCATACCGTTACGGTAACAACATTTAACGCCGCAGGGCAATCGCACGCCTGCGCCGCCTTCCTACGCCGCCATAACCTAGCGCCCCTGGAAGACGGGCTTGCGCTTCTCGACGAAGGCGCGGGCCGCTTCCTTGTGGTCCTCGGTCTGGGAGCAGCGCGAATGATGCATCGCCTCAAGGTCAAAGACCTCTTCCAGCGTGCCCGTTTCCGCGGCGTTCAAGTTCTTCTTCATATAGCCCAGCGTCACGACCGGGCCATCCGCCAGCCGTTTCGCGATCGCCATTGTTTCCGCCTCCAGCGCATTATCCGCCACGACCCGGTTGACCATGCCCAGTGCCAGCGCCTGGTCCGCCGGCACGGTTTCCGACAGCCAGTAAAGCTCGCGCGCCTTGGCGGTGCCGACCAGGCGGGTCAGGAAATAGGCCCCGCCGAAATCGCCGGACAGGCCGACGCGGGAAAAGGCGGTGGTGAATCGCGCGGTTTCACTGGCAATGCGCATGTCACAGGCCAGCGCCAGCGACATCCCCGCCCCCGCCGCCGGGCCGCGTACCATGGCAATCGTCGGCTTGGCGATCTGGTGCAGCAGGCGCGATACCTCCATGCGCTGGCGCAATCCCTGCACCCGTTCTTCCAGCGTCGGGTCGGCGGCGGCCTTGTCCATGCGTTTCACGTCGCCGCCGGCGCAGAACCCGCGCCCGGCGCCCGTCAGGACAATGGCGCGAACATCGGGATCGCTCGCGAAGCGGGTCAGCGCATCGAAAGCCGCCGGCATCATGTCCGGCGTCATCGCATTTAGCGCTTCCGGGCGGTTCATGGTCAGGGTCGCAACACCGTCGGCGACGGTTTCCAGCAGGGTATCGGTCATCGAAGATTCATCCTCAGGCAATGGTGGTCACACGGGTTGGCACGCACGATAAGGCGCCTACATTAGTCTCGCAGGTCACATGGCAATCGCCAAGGACCGGGAATGGCGGAGGAAATGGAAATGATCAAGGGACTGCATCACAACGCCTATCGCCGCCGCAATTCGGAAGAAACGCGGAAATTCTACGAGGAATTTCTGGGGCTGCCCCTTGCGGGATCACTGGCGATCAACACCACCAAGACCGGGCGCGACGCAAATGTGCTGCATACGTTTTACGAACTGGGCGACGGGTCCTATCTCGCCTTCTTCGAAGCCCCGGACATGCCCTTCGACTTCAAGGACCAGCATGATTTCGACCTGCATATCGCGCTGGAAACCGACCGGGAAACTTTCGACCGGATGTTCGCAAAGGGCAAGACGGAAGGCATCGAAACCCGCGGTGTTTCCGACCACGGATTCATCCACTCGATCTATTTCCGCGACCCGAACGGCTATGTCATCGAACTGTCCGTGAAGCTGCCGAACCATGACGAGGCGATGAACCCGGAAACGAACGGCGCGCGGCGGATCCTGGATGAATGGACGGCGCAGCAGACGGGATAGCCGCGAAAGAGTGACCATCGCCCCCCTCATACGCCCCAAAATTGTCATAAGATCATATAATTGCTTATATTTTCCGTGCATCCCGCCAACCTGCACAGTATCATGCCTGCTCGTCCGTCATGAGCCTCCGACGGGCGAAACGATCTGTCGGGGGCCATTTCAGGACCAGCCATGGGAAGCCGCGCGGCAGCATTATCCATTACGCCCGTAACCGTCTTGCGGGACGCGCTGCCCCTGACCGCCGGCATCGGCACATTGCTGCTCTTCTATCTGCATGGCGATTCCTGGCTGGCCACCCTGACCGACCCGCTGGTCGTCCTGGCCCTGTTCGTCTGGGTTTTCTCGGTGATGCTCTGGGCGTCTTTCGGCGTCGCGCGGCATGCTGATGCGCTGGCCGAACTGCTTGGCGAGCCATATGGCACCCTGATCCTGACCTTCGCCGTCATTGTCATCGAGGTCGCGATGATCGCGGCTGTCATGCTGACCGGCGACGCCGCGCCGACGCTGGCGCGCGACACCATGCTGGCCGTCCTGATGATCGTCCTGAACGGGCTGATCGGGGGCGCGATGCTGATCGGCGGGCTGGTACACCGGGAGCAGGAATACAACCTGGCAGGCGCGCGGGCGTTCATCAGCGTGCTGGTACCGCTGGCGGTCCTTTCGCTTATTCTGCCGGTTTTCACGGTATCGACCGACGCACCGACCTTTACGCCGGGTCAGGCGCTGTTCTTCGCCCTGCTTACCGCACTGCTCTATGCCGTGTTCCTCGCCATCCAGACCGGGCGCCACAAGGTCTTTTTCATGCAGGTCGGTGACAGCGTGTCCGCATTGTCGGATCCCACCACAGGCTCGACCCGCGCCAATATTTACCACGCCGTCTTGCTGGTCCTGACCCTCGTGCCGATTGTATTGCTGTCCGGCAAGATGGCTGCACTTGTCGACTTCGGCACCTCGGAAATCGGCGCCCCAACCGCGCTGGGCGGTATCATCGTCGCCTCGCTGGTTCTGACGCCCGAAGGTATTGCCGCGCTGAAGGCCGCCCATGCCAACCACCTGCAGCGTTCGGTGAACCTGCTGCTGGGCACGGCCCTGTCCACGATCGGACTGACGGTCCCGGCGGTCCTCGCCATCGGTCTCGTAACCGGCGAAGCGGTCATCCTGGGGGTCGACGAAGTCCAGATGGTATTGCTCATCCTGACGCTGCTGCTCAGCGCCATCACCTTTGGTGGTGGCCGCACCAACCTGCTGCAGGGTGCGGTCCACCTGGTAATCTTCTTCGCCTATCTCGTACTTGTCTTCAGCCCCTGAAGACTGCCTCCGGGTTCTCTTTGCCGCACATTCGGCGCAGAATACCGCCAAATGTCATGGGAGCACAGTACAGGGG
>CAXBEC010000360.1:0-3998 GCA_963974145.1 uncultured Alphaproteobacteria bacterium
GGGCGCGGGTCATCTTTTGCTGCCGGACGTCCTCGGCGACGGCTGCCGTATCGCGGCTGAACGGGTCACCATGCCCGCCGGAGCCCGGCATCTCGGCGCGAAAAATTTCATTTTTGCGCATCCGCCGGACGAATTTGCTGGGCGCCTCGGATCGTGTTCCGGCGGTATCGACATAAAAAGAACGGCCAAGCGCGCCTTCGCCGCCACCAAACAGGCCCCAGCAGGCATGGACATGACGGTCGGCGCGCTGCTGCACCGTCACTTCGTCGGCCAGGAACCGGTACTGGCGCGCGATGCCCAGGGCGCCGCGATGGCGTCCGGGCCCGCCGGTATCGGGCAGGAAGCTGTATTCCTCGATGAGCAGCGGGTTTTCCGCTTCGATGACTTCGACCGGTGTGTTCGAGAGATTGCCCAGCCAGTATGGACCCGCATCCTGACCGTCCGCATCGGGGCTGCCGCCGCGTCCCGACATGTTGTGAAATTCGACATGCACGAAAGGCTTTCCGTTTGCCCCCGTGCCGGCGACGGACAGGCCGAATTCAGATCCCCCGGGACAGGCCGGGATCCTGTCCGGCAGCAATCCGGACAAGGCGCCTGTCACCACGGTGCGGATCCGGTATCCGCCCTGTCCGCGCGCTCCCAGCGCCGCGGGAAAACGGGGATTGACCCAGGACCCTTCCGGCGCAATCACCTCGATCGCCCGATAAAACCCGGCATTGGTCGGGATCTCGCGCGGCAGGACCGCCCGAAGCGCCGCATAGGTCAGTGAGCAGGTGAACGGGTAGTTCGTATGCAGCGCGCCGCCCTTCTGCCTGTCCGTCTTGGAGAAGTCTGCGGTTATGCCGTCGCCCTTTATGGTCAGTTCGCAATGGATCCGTACGGGGCCGCCGCCGACTCCGTCATCGTCGTTCCATTCCGTGAAACCGCTGGTGCCGTCCGGCAGGTCACGGATTGCCGCGCGCACCATGCGTTCGGCATATTCGATCAGTTCCGCCATATAGGATTTCAGCTCGTTGACTTCGTATCGCGCCGCCAGTTTGACGGTTTCGGCATCGGCGGTGTTGAGCGCGGCCATCTGCGCGCGGATGTCGCCCATCACCAGGTCGGGGACCCTTGTGTTATGGGCGATCAGATTCAGCAGAGTCCGGTTGGGGCGCCCGGCGATCGTTATCTTGGACGGCGGAATTCGCAGCCCCTCCTGGAATATCTCGTCGCTGTCCCCGGCCTGTCCGCCGGCGACGCGCCCGCCCAGGTCGGTATGATGCAGGATCAGCGCCAGGATGCAGACGCGGATATTGCCCGAATAGACAGGCTTGAACATGAAAATGTCGTTCAGGTGGCTGCCGCCGGAATACGGATCATTTGTGACCAGGGTGTCGCCGGGTCCGATGTCATCACCGAAATAGTCGAGGCAGCCGCGCAGCGCCGGCATGATTGCGCCGAGATGCGACGGCAGCGCGAGGCCCTGGGCCACCATGTTGCCGTCGGCATCACAAATTGACCCCGAAAAATCCAGGTTGTTCTTGACCAGAGTCGAGCGTGCCGTGCGGACAACCGAGACCATCATGTTGTCGGAAATCATTTCCAGGCCGTGACGGATGAGTTCAAGTTTTACGGGGTCGAAGGGCATGCTGTTTTCCATTTTGATTTTCAGGCCGGGGCCGCAGGCGTTGCGGGTCGCTGCCTCACCGCCGCAATCCCGGCGCTTCAAGCGGAGCATTCAACGTCACACCCGTAGGCAGATTGATTCCCCGGGGGCGGCCGGTCTGCGGGTCGGTGCCATAGCGGGCGTGGAAGGGTTCGGGCAACGGCCAGCCATCCGGCACGCTGAGCCAGAGCCGTAACAGATGGCGCTTGCGTTCGGGTTCCGGCCAGTCGCGGTATGCCGTGCGCGTGTGCAGCAGCACCAGATTGTTGACGAACTGGATGTCGCCGGGGCGGAAGTCCATTTCGAGTTTGAAATGCGGATCATCCGCCAGGCGCTGAACCATGTCCAGCGCGTCATTCTGGCGGGCGGTCAACCGGGGCACATCGTCAAAACGCTGGCCGCTGCGGATGAAGCGGGGCACGTAACTCACAGCGACGCGGCCGTCCACCGGCATGAAAACAGGCATTTCATACCATGGATCCTGACCCGCGACCTCTTCACCCCGACGGTCGTAGTAGAACGGTTGGACAAGCTCTTCGGCCAGCGCGGGGCTGTGCGTCACGATCTCGTTCCACAGCGCCGCCGCGCTGACGAGACCGGATTCACCGCCGGAGCGGGCGCCGGCAAGGCATAGCAGGCCGACGATTTCGGCGCCGATATCGGTATGGAATGGCAGGGAGTCGGCGGATTGGTGCCCGCGCTGGTTTGGATTGTCCGCATCGCCGCCGACATCGGTGACATGGCCGAGCAGATTCCCGACCGGATTTTGTGTTACGGGCACGCCGATTCTGGTGCCGATCGCCCAATAGGCACGCGCCGTGCGGGAACGGGGCCAGTCGGCAACAGGTATGCCCCGCATCAGTACAAAGCCGCGACCGTCCACGATATCGTTGCGGATACGGGCCAGGGTGGCGTCGAGAACCGGCATGGCAAAATCCGCATGGCGCAACACTGCGATATCGCGGTCGGCCGTGGCATCGGCGACAGATTCCAGTTCGCTGAGCTCTGCCGCCGAAAATTCGTGCACCCAGTCGTCACGCATCGCCATGTCCGACCCGAGCCAGGCGCTTTCCCCGTCATGTGTCTGCAATAAGGTCATCTCCATCCTCCGCCGGGACCTGCAGTGTGGGTCAAATTACCGCGCATGCCAATATCTCCTGCTTCCGGCGGCTCGATCCAGCCGCTTTGACGGCGATCCGGATTACTGCAACGATCCCCGGATGAAGCAGATTGATCTCCGTTCCGATTTCGTTGCCCGCCCCACGCAAGCCATGATCGAGGCGATGACCCGCGCGGCGGAAATCCCCGGCGGATTCGGGCCGCGGGAAGATCCGACCGTGTCCCGGCTGGAAGCGCTGGCCGCTGCGGTCCTTGGCAAGGAAGACGCGCTGTTCCTGCCGACCTGCATGATGGCGAACCAGGTCGCCATCCATCTGCGCTGTCGCCCCGGCGATGTGTTCGTGACAGAGGCAGAATCGCATGTCGTCACGTCTGAGTCGTCGGCCGCATCGGCGCTCAGCGGTGCCATGCCACGGCTCGTGCCTGCCAAACACGGAGTCTTTGATTCCGCTTCGCTGGAAGCGGCACTGGTGCCGGGGGATGCCCAGCGCAGCAGGCCGGCGCTGGTCATTCTGGAGAACACGCATGTCCGGTCGGGCGGTCGCGTTGTCACCGTCGAGTCTATGCAAGAGGCGAGCGCCCTGGCACGGGGGCGGGGGATTGCAGTGCATCTGGATGGCGCGCGGATCTTCAACGCGGCGACCGCGCTCGGCTGCGCCGCATCCGATCTGGCGGCACAGGCGGACACGGTTTCCTTTAACCTGAACAAAGGGTTGGGCGCGCCCTTGGGGGCAATCCTGGCGGGGTCACGGGATGCGATTGCCGAGGCCGTACGGATACGCCAGTTGTTCGGCGGGGGCTGGCGTCCGGCGGGCATTCCCGCCGCCGCCGGAATCGTCGCGCTGGAAACCATGGTGGAGCGGCTTGGCGACGACCATCGCGCGGCGAAACAACTCGCGACGGGATTGTCGGCAATGGATGGCGTCATCGCCGACCCTGCGGCAACCGAGACCAATATCGTGCTCGTCCGGGCGCCATCCATCCCGCCGGATATGCTGGTGTCCGGCCTTGCCGCTCGGGGCGTTCTGGCCTTGCCTTTCGGCACGGGCATTCGCCTTGTCACACATCATGAAATTACGCGGGATGCGGTTGAAACGACCCTCACTGCGTTCCACACGGTTCTGGAGGACGTAAATCGTGACCTATAGGCTTGGCGTTGATATCGGCGGAACCTTTACCGATTTTGCGCTCGTGGATGAGGATACCGGCAGGGTTTCGGTCCACAAGAAAC
>CAXBEC010000361.1:0-3997 GCA_963974145.1 uncultured Alphaproteobacteria bacterium
CTATCAGCGCCAGCCAGTTCACACAGACACAGGTCGGCCCATCGGCGCCCCCTGGCCTGTATGGCGACACATCGACCCGCCGCGCCCTGAATTTCGGCCCCCTGGCCGGAGATATCGCCATTCTCGACTCCTTGCCCAGCGGCGTTACGAAAGCGGGATATGCCCGGACGGAAGAATTTGATTTCAAGCCCTGGCTGCTTGCCGCGGCGCTCGTCCTGCTTCTGATCGACGCCGCGGTTGCGCTTGTCATGCGCGGGTTGTTGCCGCGCCGCCGGGCGACAGCGTCCGGGATCGCCGTTCTAGTCGCGCTGGCGGTATCCATATCCGGCAACGATGCGCGGGCGCAGGACGCCGCGGAAGCCTTCGCGCTGAAAGCCACCATGGAAACACAGCTCGCCTATGTCATCACAGGCGATGCGGCAATCGACGAGGCCAGCCTTCGCGGGCTGATCGGTCTTACCGAAATGCTGAACCGGCGCACGGCGATTGAAGCCTCGGCGCCCATCGGGGTCGACCTTGAACAGCATCCTCTGGTATTTTTTCCGCTGATCTACTGGCCGGTCACGGCGCGTCAGACACCATTATCCCCGGAAGCCACCGGACGGGTGAACCGTTTCCTGGCGACGGGCGGAACCATCCTCTTCGATCTGCAGGATTCATCCGGCAGCGGCGCCAATACGGCGATACTGCAACAATTGACCCGGGACATTGCCATTCCACCCCTGACGCCCGTACCGCCGGACCATGTGCTGACCAAGGCATTCTACCTGATGCAGGATTTTCCCGGCCGCTGGACTGGCGGACAGGTCTGGGTCGAGCGACCTGGCAGCAGCATTAACGATGGCGTTTCCAGCATTGTCATCGGCGGCCACGACTGGGCGTCGGCATGGGCTGTGGATGACAGGGGCCAGCCGATGTTTGCCGTGGTTCCCGGCGGTGCACGACAACGCGAAATGGCCTATCGTTTCGGCGTCAACCTGGTGATGTACACGCTGACCGGCAATTACAAATCCGATCAGGTCCATGTCCCGGCGATTCTCGAACGGTTGGGGAACTGAGTGATGGCGGGAACCAGCATTGAATTCGCGCCATTGCTGCCCTGGTTTCTGGTTGCCGGGCTGGGCGCGATTGCCCTGCTGGTCGCGGGTGCCGGCTTCTACGTCCGTGCCAAGGGGACCCTTTGGCGGAGCATTGCCTTTGCCGCGCTGATCGCCACGCTGCTGAACCCGTCCCTTGTCAACGAACAGCGCGAACCGTTGCGCGACGTTGCGGTTGTCATCGTTGATGAATCGGCCAGCCAGCGCATTGGCGACCGTCCGAACCAGACGACGGCGGCGCTCGAACGGATCCGGGCGGAAGCGGACACCCTGCGGGCCACACTGGACTTGCGGGTCATCCATGTCGGCAAGGAAGGGCTGGACACGGAAAATCAGGGAACGCGCCTTATGGGACCGTTGCGGCGCGCCCTGAGCGATGTGCCGGAGCGCCGCATTGCCGGTGCGATCCTTTTGACTGACGGGCAGGTCCATGACGCGCTGCCGAACCCCGAGGCCGAATCACTGCCGCGCCCGCTGCATGTGTTGTTGACCGGCCAGCGCGAAGAGGTGGACCGGCGGCTCGTCATCGTAAAAGCGCCGACCTTCGGCATCGTCGGCAAGAAAATGAAGATGACGATCCGGATCGAGGATAGCACCGATGCTCCTGATCCCTCCGCCACCTTGCGTATTCGACGCGACGGTACTGATGAACTCGTTGTGTCGGCGCCCGTCGGAGAAGAAAATACGCTCGAGTTCACACTGGATCACGCGGGACCCACGGTCTTCGAAATGGCCGTCGACCCCATTCCCGACGAATTGACCGAAATCAACAACCGCGCCGTCATTTCGATCAACGGCGTGCGCGACCGCCTGCGGGTGCTGCTGGTTTCCGGTGAACCACATGAAGGCGAGCGCACCTGGCGCAACCTGCTGAAATCCGACCCATCGGTGGATCTGGTGCATTTCACCATCCTGCGCCCACCCGAGAAGCAGGACGGCACACCGATCGACGAGTTGTCGCTGATCTCGTTCCCGACCCGGGAACTGTTTGAGGTCAAACTCGCGGAATTCGACCTTGTAATTCTGGACAGGTACCGGCGACGTGGCGTGCTACCGTCGGTATACCTGCAGAATATCGTCGATTACGTAACCGCGGGCGGCGCACTGCTGGAAGCGGCAGGCCCAAGTTTCGCCGGGCCCTTCAGTATCTACCGCACGCCGCTGGGCGCCATGCTGCCCGGGGAGCCAACCGGCGAGGTTATCACCCGGGGTTACAAGCCCGCCACGACCCGTGTCGGCCTGCGCCACCCGGTTACAGCGAACCTGCCGGGTGGCGTGCGCACGATCGGTCCTGACGCAACCTCCGGGGAAGGCGACTGGGGCCGCTGGTTCCGCCAGATCGATGTAACGGTCAAACAGGGACATGTCCTGATGGATGGCGCGAATGGCCGCCCCCTGCTGATCCTCGACCGGGTCGGTGAAGGGCGGGTTGCGCAGGTCAACAGCGACCATATCTGGCTTTGGGCGCGCGGTTTCGAAGGCGGCGGGCCGCAGGCGGAGCTGCTGCGCCGCGTCGCCCACTGGCTGATGAAGGAACCGGAACTGGAAGAAAACGACCTGCGCGCCATCATTCAAGGCGACGCACTGGAAATAACCCGGCGCAATATCGATGATGATGCCCAGGCCGTCGAGGTTACCGGTCCGGACGGTACGACCGTCCCCGTACCCATGGAGCGCGCCGGAGACGGCATATTCACAGGATCGCTTCCCGTTTCGGAAAACGGGCTGTATCGCGTCAGCGACGGAAAAGCTGTTTTCATGGCGGCGGTCGGTGCCCTGAATCCGCTGGAATTCAGCGACGTCCTGGCATCGTCCGCACCGCTGACACCTGCCGTCGACGCGACCGGGGGTGCAATCCGCCGGATTGCTGATGGGGTGCCGAATCTGCGTCTTGTCGCGCCGGAACGGGACACATCAGGCCGCAACTGGATCGGCCTTGTTTCCAATGGCGATTACATCGTCACCGGTCTGACGACACTGCCCCTGTTACCGGCGCTGCTTGTCCTTCTGCTGGCCCTCGGTGCGACCGCCATCGCCTGGCGGCGCGAAGGCGATTGACCACCGGTCAACAATCGACATTCCGCGAAACGCCTTACCTTTTTCGGTAAAAGCATTCGAAACATTCATTATCAACAAATCGTGAATACATCCATTTGGTGTTACACAGCGTTTGTCTCAATTTTTCTCGTTCGGTATATTTATTCTGGGGGGAGTAAATTACAGACACAGATAACCAATGAATGAACTCGATTTGAATGAATCGACTGAGGAAACTCCTAAATTTGATGACAAACTCGCTCCATGGAAAATGCAGAAACGATCCGTCGTTATTGCGGGGCACCGTACCAGCGTATCTCTTGAGAATGCGTTCTGGGCGGAATTGAAGGCGATCGCTGTGATGAGTGGCAACACAGTAAATCAGATCGTCACGGAAATTGACGGGCAGCGTTCGGGAAATCTTTCCAGTGCTATTCGCCTATACGTCTTGAACACGCTGCGGTCTTCGTGAGTCCGCAGCGTGTTTGAGTCGGCGAATCGCCACTGTACAAATTTTAGGTGATGTTATACTTGACAAACCAAGCAGGTTTCTCTATTTCTAATGACAGAGAGAGGAACCTGCAATGTCCGCATTATCCGCACCTTACATGCACGACGAGGCCAAAGCGTTTGAACACGTTGAGGCGATGCTGTGGCCGCAAGGCCCGGTTTGCCCCGAATGTGGTGTGGTAGGCAATGCTGGCAAACTGAACGGTGTCCGGACAAAGCCGAGCCAGAAAAACCCGCAAGGCAAAGAGCGGCACGGCCTGTGGAAGTGCCGCGACTGCAAAAAGCAGTTCACAGTCCGCATCGGCACGATCTTCGAAGGAAGTCACGTCGAACTGAACCTTTGGCTGCAAGCG
>CAXBEC010000362.1:0-3997 GCA_963974145.1 uncultured Alphaproteobacteria bacterium
CAATTTCGAAGAATGCGTGGAAAACATCGATATCGGCGGCCCCGCGCTGATCCGGGCGGCGGCCAAGAACCATGAATTCGTGACCATCATTACCGATCCGGCAGATTATGCAGCGGTCATGGCGGACATGAAGTCACGCGATGGCAAGGTCAGCCCGGAACTGCGTCGCAAGCTCGCCGCGGTCGCCTTCGCCCGCACGGCGGCCTATGACACCCATATCGCCGCCTGGTTCGAAGCCCAGGCCAAGAATCCGTTCCCGGCGCGCCTTTCGGTGACCGGTCAATTGAAACAGACCCTGCGATACGGTGAAAATCCGCATCAGCAGGCGGCGCTGTACCTCGACGGCGACACCCGCCCCGGCATCGCGCGGGCCGAGCAGGTCCAGGGCAAGGAACTCAGCTACAACAATCTGAACGATACCGACGCCGCCTTCGAACTGGTGGCGGAATTCGACGAGCCGGCCGTCGCCATCATCAAGCATGCCAATCCCTGTGGCGTCGCCATCGGCGAATCGCCGCTGACGGCGTATCAGCGGGCGCAGGCCTGCGACCCCGTCAGCGCCTTTGGCGGCATCGTTGCGCTGAACCGGCCGCTGGACGCGGAAACCGCGCGGGCGATCACCGAGATTTTCGTCGAGGTCGTTATCGCCCCGGATGCCAGCGCGGACGCCCGCGCCGTCTTTGCGGAAAAAAAGAACCTGCGGCTGCTGCTGACCGGCGGCATGCCGGACCCCGCCGCCGAAGGCATGACCATGCGGACAATCGCCGGCGGTTTCCTGCTGCAGAACCGCGACAGTGGCCGCATCGATCGCAACGATTTGAGTTTCGTGACCAAACGCATGCCCGATGACAAGGAAATCACGGACATGCTGTTTGCCTTCCGCGTCTGCAAGCACACCAAGTCGAACGCGATTATCTACGTCCGGGACGGCGTCACGGTCGGTATCGGCGCGGGACAGATGAGCCGCGTGGATTCATCCCGCGTCGCCGCACAGAAATCCGCGGACCATCTGGGGACCCGACCTTCGGTCGTGGCGTCCGACGCGTTCTTCCCGTTCGCCGACGGGCTGGTCGCAGCCATTGAAGCCGGCGCGACGGCGGTAATCCAGCCCGGCGGATCCGTTCGCGACGAAGAAGTCATTGCCGCCGCCGACGAAGCCGGTATCGCCATGGCGTTTACCGGCATGCGCCATTTCAGGCATTAAGAGAAGGGACAGACCATGATCGTCACGACAACCGATTCAATTGAAGGCCGAAAGATAGTCGAATACCTGGGGATCTGTTCCGGCGAAGCGATCCTTGGCGCGAATGTCGTCCGCGACCTGTTCGCCGGGGTGCGGGATTTCGTCGGCGGCCGCTCCGGTTCCTACGAAAAGGTCATCCGCGCGGGCAAGGAAGCCGCCCTGGAAGACATGAAGGCGCATGCGGCGGAACTGGGTGGCAACGCCATTCTCGGGATCGACCTGGACTACGAGGTCGTCGGTGAGAAAGGCAGCATGATGATGGTTGTCGCCAGCGGCACCGCCGTGCGGATCGAATAACGGGCGCTGACCAGCACCCTTGTCCGGATCTAACCCGTCACCAGGCCGCGCAATTCCCGGTTGGCGACGGCGAGCATGGCCAGATCGACCTGGCCGACCACGTCCAGATCGGACAGTAACCGCTCGACACGGGCGCAGGCTTCCTTGCGGGAGTTGGCCCAGGAGTCGATTGCCCCCGTCTCCGCCCCGGCCTGCGCCAGCACCTGGCTGGTCAGGGCGCTTTGCGCGCTCCACAGGTCATCGATGATCGCCTCCACCGCGAGCTTGTGCCAGGAACTGTCGGGCGTGAGACGGTTGGCACCGCGGCGCAACCAGTCGAGCCGGAACCGGCTGCCCAGTTCGAAATAGACCCGCGCCACCGCTTCCGGCTCCAGCCCGGCGGCCTCGGCGATACAGATGATGTCGCAGGACGTGGACAGCATCTTCAGCGCCCCAACCCGCTTTGCCAGTGATTCCGGCACGCCTGGCAGGACAAAGCGTTCCGTCCGCCGCGCCACGTCTTCGAGCTGGTCAGACTGCAGGATATCTTCCATCCGCCCGCCCAGCGCCGTGATGCCGGGCCCGAAGGATTCCATCAGCCGGGTGATATCCAGCGGCTGCGGCGTATTGCGCAGGAACCATTGCGTGTTGCGATCAACCGTGCGGTCGATTTCACGCAGCAGCGCGGTCTGCGCCTCGGCCGATGCAACATTGTCGAGCGCTTCAATTTCCGTCCAAAGCGGGCGCAGGCCGAAAACCTCGCGCACGACGGTGAAGGCGCGCGCCACCGCGGCCGTATCCATCCCGCTTCGCTCCCGCATTTCGCTGACGAAGGACGGACCCGTCCGGTTGATCATCGAATTGGTGACGGCCGTGGCGATAATTTCCCGCCGCAGCGTGTGACGCCGAATTGCCTCCCGGTACCCGTCCCGCAGCGGCTGGGGAAAATAACGCTGCAGGTCCTTAACCAGTAACGGATCGTCCGGCAGGTCGGAATGCAGCAGTTCCTCATAGGTCGCGTTCTTCGCATAGGCGAGCAGGACCGAGATTTCGGGCCGAGTCAGCCCCTGTTGCGACGTGTGCAGCGTATCGATGGTTTCATCATCCGGCAGGAACTCAATGGACCGGTCGAGGATTTCCGCACGTTCCAGTGACCGCATCAACCGCTGGTGCCGGTCGAGCAACCGGTTCGCCTGGCTTTCGATGACCGTGATCGCCTGCCCCTGCGCATAATTGTCCGCAAGGCACAGGGCGCCGACTTCGTCGGTCATGGCCGCGAGCTGGTCGTTGCGCTGCTTTTCGGTCATGTCGCCGCGGGCAACGATATCGTCCAGCAGGATCTTGATGTTTACTTCATGGTCGGAACAGTCGACGCCGGCGGAATTGTCGACGGCATCGGAATTTACCCGACCACCGTTCCGGGCGAACTCGATGCGGCCGCGCTGGGTCACGCCGAGATTGGCTCCTTCGCCCACGACCTTGCATCGCAGCGACTTTCCATCCACGCGAAGACTGTCATTGGCCCGGTCGCCGGCATCGCCATGGGATTCGGTCGAAGCCTTGATATAGGTCCCGATACCGCCGAACCACAACAGGTCGACCTCCGCCTTGAGCATGGCCGAAATCAGGGCATTCGGCGCCAGCGTTTCTGCAGTGATGCCGAACAGCGTGCGGATTTCGGGAGTCAGCGCGATGGTTTTGGCGCTCCGCTCGAATATACCGCCACCCTTGGAAATCAGCTTCCTGTCAAAATCTGTCCAGCTGCTGCGCGGCATGTCGAACAGGCGCTGGCGTTCCGCGAGCGTCGCGATGGAATCCGGATTCGGGTCGATAAAGATATGCATATGGTTGAAGGCGCCGACCAGCCTGATCTGGTTCGACAGCAGCATGCCATTGCCGAACACGTCGCCCGACATGTCGCCGCAACCGACCACGGTGAAGGGCTGCGTCTGCGTATCGTGGCCCATTTCCCGGAAATGGCGTTTCACCGATTCCCAGGCGCCCTTTGCGGTGATGCCCATCTTCTTGTGGTCATACCCGACGGACCCGCCGGAAGCGAAGGCGTCGCCCAGCCAGAAGCCATAGGAAATGGCGATCTCGTTGGCGATATCGGAGAACGTGGCCGTGCCCTTGTCGGCCGCCACGACCAGGTAGGGATCGTCGTCATCCATGCGGACGACCCGCGGCGGCGGCACGACCTTGCCCTCGACAAGATTGTCCGTGATATCCAGCATTGCCGACATGAACAGCCGATAGCAGGCGATTCCCTCGGCCTGGAAGGCTTCCCGGTCACTCGGCGACGGCGCCTGCTTCAGGACAAAACCGCCCTTCGAGCCAACCGGCACGATGACCGAATTCTTGACCTGCTGCGCCTTGACGAGGCCCAGGATCTCAGTCCGGAAATCCTCGCGCCGGTCGGACCAGCGCAGCCCTCCGCGCGCGACGAGACCGAAGCGCATATGCACCGCTTCGAAACGC
>CAXBEC010000363.1:0-3990 GCA_963974145.1 uncultured Alphaproteobacteria bacterium
AAGCTGCCGTTTGCCTTCGCCGCAGGCCTGCGGGCAGTCGCCGGTCAGCTCGCACAGGATATCGACGACCTTTGCCTCGAACCGGGTGACCTTCTCGTCAGGCAGGCCCCATTCTTCCGCGGCCTGTGCCGTACCATTCATTACAAAGGCGACCGCAATTACTGTCAGCAATGTTCTGTATGTCATGGCGTCAGTTCCCGAACGGCTGGATGCCGTATTCTTCATGGGTCTGTTTGACGATCCCGGAATCGTCGACAACCTCGTTGACGACCAGATAGCGGATGCCGTCGCGGTCATAGACATCGCCGTCGACGGTTACCCTGTGCGTCTGGATTTTCAGGATCGCGGGATTGGCCACGCTGGTGGCGTCGCCTTCCAGCTTCAGCACCATGTAGACCTGGCCGTCATCGCCCAGGATCCCGACCGGTATGCCGCCCGCCGCACACCACAGGGCGCATTGATGATGCGCGGTGCCTTCGGCGTACATGATTTCGGTGATGTAGCACCAGCTGTCGATGACCTCGCCGGTGATCGACACGCGCTGCCCTGTCGCCCCTGTTGCCGCGTTAGCCGGGGCCGCCATCGCAACGCCCGCAAGCGTTGCGATGGCAAAAAACACGCCCTTTTTCATCTCAGGTTCTCCCCGATGGGTTCCCGATTGCGGTGCGCCAATTCGAGTCCGGAATAAAAGGACGCTCCCCGAAATGGCTTACTTCTTGGCTGCGCAGGGATTGCAGCCCTTTTTCGCGGCGCAAGGGTTGCAGCCTTTCTTGGCCGCACAGGGGTTGCAGGCCGCGAGCTGCACCGGCGCATCGCCGGGCTGTGCTGCCGCTGCCGGAAGCGCCGAGGCGCTGGCCAGAACCGCCGCTGCGCCGAGTGCCACCATGGAACGTTTGAAACGAAGGTTTGTCTTGGTCGACATGTGCCTCTCCTTGAACATTTGCCGACCGGCGGAATGCCGGCCTGGCTTGCGTTGGGTCGCAACTGGTTCGAAACGACCTCTAGCTTGAGGATGGCAACGGGATGTAAGGGGGGAATAAAGAAAGATTAAAGATTTTGTAAAGATTGGGGCCCGGTTGCGGGGCCGTTGTCAGGAAAGGTGACCGTGAAGCTAATGTCCGTATCGTTTACCGCGACCGTCGCCTTGCCGCCATGGGCTTCCGTGAGCTGCTTGACGATGGAAAGCCCGATACCGGCGCCGCCGGTATCGCGAGACCGGGACGGGTCCAGCCGGTGAAAGCGTTCGAAGATCAATGGCAGATCCGCATCGGTAATCCCGGCGCAGGTATTGGTAAACCGAAGCTGCACCGAGCCGTTTTCATGCGTGGCGCCAACCCGGAACCGGCCGCCATCAGGGGTATATTGCGAGGCGTTCTGCACCAGATTGCTGAGGACCTGCAGAATTTTGTCCCGGTCACCGGTGAGGCGTCGCGCGTCATCGTCCAGCGTGACGTCGACGGTAATATTCCGGGCGCTGAAATCATGCCGGTTGAGCGCCAGCACACGGTCGATGAATTCCTCAAGGTCGATGGATTCGCGACGAAGATAGGCGCGCGCCGCGTCGGCATGGGTCAACTGGTTCAGGTCCTGGACCAGGCGGACCAGCCGCATGATTTCATCCTGCAGGATGTCGTAGGTTTCCTTCGACGGCGTGACGACGCCATCGGCCAGCGCCTCCAGGTACCCCCGGATATTGGTCAGCGGCGTACGCAGTTCATGGGCGAAATCGGCAACCATCGTCCGGCGTAATCCCTCGAGTTTTTCCAGACTGTCCGCCATCTGGTTAAAGGCGCCGGCCAGTTCGCCGATTTCATCCGACGGTCCGACGGGGGTGCGCGCCGTGTAGTCGCCGGCGGCGAGGCGACGGGTCGCCTCGGCCATTTCGGAAAAGGGTTTCAGCACCCGGCGTGTCAGCAGGGCGCTCAGGACAAAGGCCAGCACCAGACCGACGACAGCAGCCTTAATGAAATAGCGGTGGACCGAGTCGAGGAACATCTGATGTGTATCCTCGGGCTCGATATTGTACTGCTTCATCAGCATGGTGAAGTAGTCCGCCGCCAGCAGGTCGATTGCCAGCCACAGGATCGCGACCACGACACATATGATCGGCAGGTTGACCGCCAGCAGTTTCCACAAGAGCCGCTGTCTCATCGGCCGGTGTCCCGGTCGGCAAATCGGTAACCGATGCCATGAACGGTTTCCACAAAACGCGGCTGAGATGCGTCGGGTTCGATCTTGCGGCGCAGCTTGCCGATATGGACATCGACCACCCGGTCGACAACGGATTCACCGCCTTCATAGAGACTGTTGAGCAGATCGCTGCGCGAATAGGCACGGCCGGGTGACTTCATCAGCGTATGGAGCAGGGTATATTCCGACGGCGTCAGCGGTACCGCCGTGCCGTCCAGGGCCACGATATGTTTTTCCGGATCGAGCGTCAGCGCGCCGTGCCGCAGAATTTTCGCATGGGTAACCGTGCCCTGTTCGCCGGTCCGCCGCAGGATTGCCTTGACCCGTTCGGTCAGTTCACGGGGACTGAACGGCTTCACGACGTAATCATCCGCGCCCATCGACAAGCCTACGACCCGGTCCATTTCCTCCGCCCGTGCGGTCAGCATCAAAATCGGAACATTCGATTCCCGGCGCAGCGCCCGGCAGATTTCCCAGCCGTCGATCCCCGGCAGCATGACATCCAGAATCACAAGGCGGGGTCCGCAACTCGTGGCGAGCCGCAGGCCGTCATTGCCGTCATGGGCGACAAGCGTGTCGTAGCCGGACCGGTCGAGATAGCGCCGGACGAGATCCGCAATGTTGCGGTCGTCTTCGATGATAAGGATCGGCGCGGCGTCTGCCATTTCCGGTTCTTTCACTCCATGCGCGGCGGGAGCCGGTCACCCCTTTAACACGATGGCCTGCGGATCGAAAGCGCTTGTCGTGCTGCCGCGCGGCACGCAGTATCGGGACGCAGGACGATATCAGGGGAGGAAACAGAACATGACGGGCAGTTCGGGCGATCCGGTTGCAACGATAACCGAGGCTGAGGCGACGGGGGAGATCGCGGCGTTGTATGCGGATATCCGCGCCACCCAGGGGGTCCCCGTCGTGAACCTGATCTGGCGTCATATCGCCGTTCAGCCCGGAGCGTTGGGCTGGGCCTGGGCGGCGCTGAAGCCGCTTTACGCGTCGGGTACGATCGATTCCGAAGCGGACGCGCTGCGCAATGAGCTGACCCTGCCGGTTCTCCCCGCAATGTCGCGCCCGGTGCTGCATTGCGCCGGTTTGACGGATAGTGACATCGCGCGGATCATGATGGTGCTGCAATCCTATGAGCGCAGTAACGCGATGAACATGGTCGCCCTAAGTGCCCTGCTGGCCCGGATTGAGGGCACAGCCGCAGCATCCCGTCCTACAGGTGTGACCGGTGGCGGCGGTGCTGCAATCGACGGCACGATGCCCCCATTGCTGGGGCTGGACGACATGCCACCCCATGTCCGTGACGTCGTTCTGGCCCTGAACGCCATCGGCGGAAGGACGGAAATTCTGGCGAGCATGTATCGGCATCTGGCGAACTGGCCGGGTTATCTTGGTCTGATCCACACGCTGATTGCACCGGTTGAAGCCGAGGGCCGGAGCGAACCGGTAATTCAGTCTGTGATTGCCGAAGGGATCAGTCGCGGCGCAAAAATTGCGGGGGGGCTGGCTGTGCCGCAAAACGAGCCCGACGCGGCGACGCAGCAGGCACTGGGCCAGTCGCTGCGAACCTTCATTGAAGGGCCGATCGGAAAGATGATCACCGTGGTCCCGCTGATCCGGCGCGCCATGCCCGCGTAATCTGCAGGGCGTTCAGGCCGGTTCGATGACGACCAGCAGGTCCTTGGCTTCGACCCGTTCGCCCGCGCCGGTGACGATTTCGGCAACGGTGCCGTCGATTTCGGCATAGAGCGTGGTTTCCATTTTCATCGCTTCGATATTCAGGACCTGGTCGCCGGT
>CAXBEC010000364.1:0-3989 GCA_963974145.1 uncultured Alphaproteobacteria bacterium
CCGCCTGCGAGCGGACATAAGCCTCAATGCCGCCGGCGCTCAGGATGCTGCTGCGCATGTCGAACAGCCGCCGGAAGTAATCGTCCGCCGCCGTCCAGGTCGCGCTGAGCACCAAACCATCGATCCGTTCCGGGAAATCCAGCGCCATGGTCTGTCCAATGGCGCCGCCGGTCGAGTGGCCGACAAAATCGGCGCGGGCTATTTCAAGATGATCCATCAGCTGCAGCAGATCATCGGTCATCTGCGACACCGAATAATCGATCAGGGATTTGCTGCTGTCACCAGTGCCGCGATGGTCATGCAGGATGACCCGGTAGTGCTCTGACAGGATCGCGACATGCGGTTTCCAGAAGGACGCGACCCCACCCAACCCGGATACAAGCAGCAGCGGCTTGCCCGCCCCATGTTCCTCGTAATAGAGGCTTTCGCCATCGGACAGGGTGAGATGCGGCATCCGTGTTACTCGCTTTTCGGGTTGTTGAGCGCCGCGAAAACTGTTTTCGCCTCGATCTCGGCCACGTTCGCGGGCCGATCGAACGGTTCCGGCGGCGCCTCTCCCGGTGCCCGCGGACGGCCGATGGCCTGAAAGAAATCCTCCAGCCCGCCGGGCATCATCACCCACATCATCTTCAGATCATCGGGTCCGTCATTGATGATCTTGTGGGTATTGCCGGGGCCGGCATAAACCGTGGTACCCGGCACGACCGGATTATCGACCCCATTGACGACGACGGTTCCCCGCCCTTCGAAAAAGAACAGCAGTTCCTGCTCCACGCCATGCTGGTGTTCGCGGATATACGACCCTGGTGCGATCACCTGTATCCCGCTGGAAAAACCGTCGACGCTCGGGTCGTTACGCTTTGACACCTGCACGGCGGCATAGCCGTTGGCCGGCACCGGTTGCCAGTAGCTGTCACCTTCGTCGGGCTGAACGACGAAACTGACTCGTTTGGGCGTCCTATCCATCCGCGTTACTCCCCTGTCCGGCAGCGGGAGGGCAAGCCGCTGCTAAAGTGCCTCCGGCTTCCAGCCTCCCGGTGCATTGCTGTCGCGCGAAATCCGCATCGGCGTCGCGTTCTTGATCAGTGGCGGACCGGCAACCGACAGACCGATTGCCGCCATCAGAACCGCATAATTGCCGCCATGTGCGACGACCAGGATTTCACCATGCCGCAAAACGTCGTTGAACCCTTCCAGGGTACGCAGGGTGAATTCTTCGAGCGTTTCGCCATTGCCCGGCTTTCCGCCCCAGTCCAGATCGACATTGCTCTGTCCGGCCCAGTCACCCCAGTTCCGTTCATACAGGCCCGGCGCCTTGTGGATTGGCTTCCTGCATTCCGCATTGACGATTTCCGCCGTTTCCCAGGCGCGTTCCAGGTCGCTGGCATGAATTTCCAGGAAATCGACATGTTTCAGTATCTGCGCCGCGGCCCGTGCCTGCCCCCGGCCCGTATCGTTCAGTGTCACCCCGCGCTGGGTCTGGATGATCTTGCGTTTGTTGTGCTCCGTTTCACCGTGGCGCAGGAAAAAAAACTGCTCCACATCGGCCTTCAGGCCACCGGCCTCGGCGGTAATCCTTTGCGCTTCAAGATGCCAAGCCGGCGTTTCCATACATATATCTCCCTAGAATTTTAAGTTAGCGGCCAGCGCGAACGCCGGAATCCGAAATAACGGCGGCTATGCCTTCCATATCCTGATTCGGCGCCATGATATGCACCCCGGCCACGCCGGAAACTTCCTGCAATTGCTGGATGATTTCAACGCAAATGCGCCGCCCCTCAGCCTTCTGGTCGTCGGCGCCTTCCAGTCGTTTGATTATACTGTCGGGAACGGTCACACCGAACAGGTTTTCGTTCATCCACACCGCCGAACGCACCGACGCGATCGGCCCCACGCCAATGATGAATGCCATGCGCTCGGTCAGGCCGAAACCGGCCAGCGCGTCCATATAGCGTTTCAGCGGCGCCACATCGAAACAGAACTGGGTCTGCACGAAATTCGCGCCCGCATCCGCCTTCGCGATCAGGCTGTGCGGCTTCCAGTCCGCCGCCGGATCAATGGGGCTGTCCGCGACGCCCAGAAACAGATCCGGCGCCGGGTCGATATCCCGTCCGGAAGGGATCTTGCCCTCGTCGCGCATCTGTTTGGCGATGGCGACCACGCCCTGCGAGTTCAGGTCATTCACGATGGCCGATTCCGGTTCATCGCCTGTCGTCGGGTCGTCGCCCGTCAGGACCAGCACATTATTGATGCCCAGCGCCGCATTGCCGATCAGGTCGCCTTCGATTGCAACGCGATTACGAGTCCGGCAGGTCATCTGCAACACGGGTTCGACACCGTAATTCAGCAGCAGCGCCGCCGCCGCCGTGCTGGACATGGTCACCCGTGCGCCGGCGGCATCGGTGACATTCACGGCATCGACGAGCCCGCGCAACGGATCCGCTTTTGCGAGGAGCTTGACCGGGGAAGCAGATAACGGCGGTACGATTTCCGCCGTTACCGCAAAGCTGCCCGCGGCGATTGTTTTTCGAAGATTACTCACGTCAGACTACCGGGCTCATGCCGCCATCGACATTGATCGCAACGCCGGTGATGTAGGAACCCTGATCGGAAGCGAGGAAGCATGCCATATTCGCGAATTCCTCCGCCGTGCCGAGGCGGCCCAGCGGGATGCGCTTGCCAAGCTGGGCGTAATATTCCTCCAGCGTCTTGCCGCCGCCTTCGGTCTTGTGCCGCTGGACCCACTGGTCGCTCTGGATATTGCCGACCAGAAGGCCGTTTACCAGGACGTTATCCGGCGCCCCCTCGCCCGCGAGGATCTTGGTCAGCGCCATGCCCGCCGCGCGGCTGACCGCCGTCGGCGCCCCACCGGCCCGCGGCGCCTTGGCCCCGAGGTTCAGCACATTGATGATCCGGCCCCATTTGCGTTCGCGCATGCCCGGCATCACCAGGCGGCACAGGCGAATCGCCGCAAAAAGCTTGAGATCGATATCGGCCTGCCAGACTTCATCGGTGATGTCCTCGAACTTTCCGGTCTGCGACGTGCCGGCATTGTTGACGAGAATATCGATCGGTCCGAGTGTATCGACCACCGATTTATAAAGCTCCTGCACGCCTTCGGCGCTGGCCACATCGCATGCGAAGGACGCGACCTTGCCGCCATTGCCACCCGCCGACTTGCGGACGGCTTCTTCCGCTTCCTTCGCCACCTCGGCGCGACGGCCGACCAGGGCGACATTGGCGCCGGATTCCGCGAAACGATGCCCCATTGCCAGCCCCAACCCCAGGCTGCTGCCCGTGATCAGCGCCGTGCGTCCATCCATTCTAACGTCCACTATCGTCTCCCTTCGATTCGCTATTGCCGCCTGCGCCGTTCCATTCCGGTTTCCCCTGTCGGAACGGAAGAGGGTGGTTACGGTATGTTGTCAGGTTTCAGCCCACATCCGCATAAGGTTGAATTGGCTTTTCATCAGCAGGCGGGCTTCGTCCGAGTTCGGCGTCTTTTCTCGCACGATCCGCGACGCCCTGTCGAGATCATGCAGCAATTCCCGCCGCGCAGGGTCTGCGACCATGCTCTGCACCCAGGTCACGGCGGCATGCCGGATGCCCCGGGTCACCGGTTCAACGCAATGGAGGGTCGTTGCGGGATAGGCAATGGCGTGGCCGCGCGGCAATCGGAAACTCGCGTGGCCGCCGGCGGCGTTCACGACAAGGGCGCCGCCATCGTATTCCGACGGGTCGGTTAAAAACACCGTCACAGCGATATCCGTGCGGACCGGCCGCCCGTCCCCCATCAGCGGGTTGTCGATATGCCAGCCATAGGACATGCCGGTTTCATATCGGCTGAAGACCGGGCGGACGATCCGGGAGGGCAGACAACCACTGCGGACAAGTTCATGCCGCGCCAGCGCCTGCACGATGGACATGGCCAGCGCTTCGCCATCCGCACCGTATTCCATTTGCAGATTGGTTTTTACCTGTCCCGCCGG
>CAXBEC010000365.1:0-3984 GCA_963974145.1 uncultured Alphaproteobacteria bacterium
GCGTAGGCGGCGGCGGCATCGCTGGAAAGCGCTGTTAACGCCGCTTCGACCGTATCGAAAATCTGTACCACGAAGTTGAACCGGCTGATTTCAAAGACTTCGTTTGCTTCCGGGATCAGCCCGGCGACGGCCAGCGGGACATTCGCCACTTTACCCTGTTTCGCCGCTATCATCAGCGCCCGGAGTCCGACGCTGCTGATATAGGGTATCCCGGAGAAATCAATGACGACGGCACTACCGCGTGCACCGACGATACCCAGCAATGTTGTCTGAAATTCAGGTGTTGTTGCCTGATCGAGCCTTCCAGCCGGTGCCAGTACAATTACGTCGCCAAACTGCACTTCAGTGATTTCCATACCCTGCCTCTTGTACTAGCCCCAGCGCTTCGATAACGCGGTTTTCCTGAAATCTATTTTCGTGAAACCGGCGTCGCGAAGCAACCGGTTTAACGGCCTTTAAAAACCGGGTCCAGCTTTGCCAGAAAAGCCTTGTAGCCGGTTTGAAAATCTTCAGTGTCATAACACTCGAAACCCTCGTCTAGTTCCGCTTCCGTCAGCGGGGCGGGGTCGAGCAACCGGTAGATAAATTTTTTGTGCCAGCGTGCGGAAAGCGGTGCCCCCTCGGCAATCTTTCCAGCAATTTTCAAAGCTTCCGTGGCGACGTCCCCATCGGGAACGACCCGGTTGACGAGGCCCATCCGCATGGCGTCCTCGACACCGAAGACATCGCCAACCAGCAGGATTTCCAGGGCGATATTGGCGCCGAACTTGTGGACCAGCGGCGCCATTTCCGCATGGGCCTCGACCAGGCCGAGCCGTTTGACCGGCACGCCGAACCGGCTTGACTCGCCACAGATCCGGTAATCGCACAGGGTGGCAATGGCCAGACCGCCGCCGACACAGGCGCCGTCGATCTGGGCGATCACGGGGTGACGGCAATCGCCGACCGCGTGGGCGGCGGCGTGGAAGACCCTGGCATATTCCTTCGCCTTGGCGGCGCTGCTGCGCTCGGTCTCGAATTCGCTGATATCGGCGCCGGCGCTGAAGGCGCGCCCGCCGGCGCCGCGGATGATGACACAGCGCAGGTCTGCGTCCTTGTGGCATTCGGTGAATGCGTCATAGATACCCTGGAACATCACCCGGTTCATGGCATTGCGCCGTTCCGGCTGGTTTAGGGTGACGGTGGCGATCGGTCCGTCGCGTTCGACGATCACGGCATCGGTCATGGCATGCTCCCGTGCTGTAAATGGACGTGTGGCTTGACGCCGCTGGCGCGAGCCGCACAGTAGGGCGAACGCATTACAAGGTCGAGACTGACGATGGACGATTTCAGGATAATAGACGCGCATCACCATTTCTGGGATCTGACGCAAAACCGGTACCCCTGGCTGCAGGAAGCGCCATGGCTGCCGTTCCGCTACGGCGATTACGGGCCGATCCGGCGCAATTACCTGCCGGATGATTTCCGCCGCGACGGCGCAAAATTCAACATTGTCGGTTCGGTCCATATCGAAGCGGAATCGGACCCGGAAAACCCGGCCGCGGAAACCGCATGGCTTTCAAGGCTTCATGAACAACACGGGCTGCCGTCAGCTTGTGTCGCGCAGGCCTGGCTGCACCATGACGACGTCGAATCCGTTCTGGCCGCGCAGGCGGCGTTTCCCCTGGTGCGCGGTATTCGGCACAAACCGCCGGAGCCCGAGGGTTTCATGGCCAGTGATGTCTGGCGGCGGGGCTATGCCCTGTTGTCGAAATACGGCTTGTCTTTCGACCTGCAGACACCCTGGACGCGGCTGGCGGAAGCGCTCGACCTGGCGCGGGCCTTCCCGGAAACGCAGATCATCCTGAACCATACCGGACTGCCGGCGGACCGCAGCCCCGAAGGGCTGGCAGGCTGGCGGAAGGCGATGCACCTCATGGCTTCGGCGCCGAATGTCGCGGTCAAGATTTCCGGCATCGGCGTGCCGGGCGCGGCATGGACGGTGGACCTCAACCGGGGCGTGGTGCTGGATACGATCGAAATTTTCGGCACCGGCCGCTGCATGTTCGCGAGCAATTTTCCCGTCGACGGGATCGTTGCCGATTACGCCACGATATTCGGCGGGTTCCTGCAGATCACCGAAGGTTTCCCGCGCGAAGACCGTGAAAAAATGTTTCATGACAATGCAGTCCGGTATTACCGGCTGAATTCGGCATAAAGGGGGTATCGGCAATGAATGTGAAGAATATCGGTTTTATCGGGCTTGGCGCGATGGGCGACGGGATGACAAAAAACCTGCTGAAAGCGGGTTTCACGGTCAACGGGTACGACGTCAACCCGGATGCCGTGGCGCGGCTGGCCGCTGCCGGTGGCGTGGCGGCAGCTGATCCGGCGACCTGCGCGGCCGATGCGGACATGCTGATCGTCTGCGTCTTTTCCGCGGAGCAGGCCAATGCGGTGCTGTTCGGCGACGGCGGCGCCGCATCGACGCTGAAACCCGGCGCGACGGTGGTAATGAGCACGACCATGGCGCCGGATGCCTGCCGCGAGATGGCAGCGCGGCTGGAAGCGACCGGGCACCTCTTCATCGATGCGCCGGTCACCGGGGGCAAGCGCGGTGCGGATGCGGGCACCCTGACCGTGATCGCGGCCGGGTCCGATGCGGCGATGGCGGCGGCGGACGGGCCGTTCAAGGCGATGGGCGACCGGGTCTATCGCGTCGGCGACAGTGCGGGGGCGGCGTCCAGCGTCAAGATGATCAACCAGTTGCTGGTCGGCACCCATGTTGCCGTGGCGGCGGAAGCGATTGCGCTGGCGGCCCGGGCCGGCGCGGACCCGGCGGTCGTCTATGACGTGATCACCCACGGCGCGGGAAATTCGGTCGCCTTTGAATCGCGCATTCCCAATATCCTGGCGGGGGATTATTCGCCGCGCGGCGTGGTCGATATCTTCATCAAGGACCTCGGCATTGTGACCGAAGCCGGCAAGGCCCTGCGCTTTCCGCTGCCCATCGCGTCGGCGGCCCTGCAGCAATTCCTGGCGGCCTCGGCGGCGGGGCATGGCGGCGAGGATGACGGGGCGGTCGTCAAGGTCTACGAACAGCTCACCGGAGTCGATGTGGCGGGCGCGGTAAAGAAAAAGGACTAGAGGCCCGTTTCCGCCGCCATATGTTCGAACGCGGCTTCCATCTCTGCCGCGAACCCGGCCGCATCGCAGAGCGGCGAATTCGCCAGCGTGCCGCGAAGCCGGCCGCGCAGTTCGGCCAGCGCATCGATATCCGTGGCGTGACGGATAGCGGTCGCCACATAGCCATCGGTATCCTCGGCGATCCAGTCATGCTGGCCGGTCTGTGTCAGCAGGCTGGCGCAGACCCGCGCGGCATGGCGGTTTCCCCGCAAGGTGACCGTCGGGACGCCCATCCACATCGCCTCGCAGGTCGTGGTCGTACCGTTATAGGGAAACGGATCCAGCGCGATATCGATGTCGGCGTAGACGCCGAGATGTTCTGACGTTGATGCGATGGTATTGCGCAGCGCGAGGCGGTCGGCGGTAATGCCGTGCGCGGCGAAGGCACTGTTAAAGCGGTCCCGTGTCGCCGGGTCGGCGAAGGAGCGCGCCTTCAGCATCAGGCGAGCACCCGGCACCGCGTGCAGGATCTTCGCCCAGATTTCGATTACCGCCGGGGTAACCTTGCGGAGGTTGTTGAACGACCCGAAGGTGACATGGCCCGTCGACAGCGCGGGCAGGGGCGTGATTTCGGGGGCGCCGGCCGGCGGCGCATAACACAGGAACCCCGTGTCGAGGTGAATCAGGGATTCGGTCCACAATGCTTCTGCGCCGGGCGGGTCGGCCATCGCGTCGGTGAGGCGGTAATCGATGGCTGTCATGCCCGTCGTGTTCGGATAGCCCAGCCAGGTGACCTGCACAGGGGCGGGCCGGTACTGGAAGGCCGGCAGGCGGTTGCCGGCGGTATGGCCGGACAGGTCCACCAGGATATCGATTTCA
>CAXBEC010000366.1:0-3981 GCA_963974145.1 uncultured Alphaproteobacteria bacterium
CTCCAGCATCTGCCTGTCCGCATAACGGCTGTGACAGGCAATCAGGTCCGCTGCGCCCTGCGGGAACAACCGCCGCGCCGTCGCCGCGTCATACCCTTCATCCGCGGCACCGCGCAGCAAGGCCGTCTCACCCCAGCCGTCAAACGGTACATGGGACAGGGCGGCGAGCATAATGGCGGTGCGCTTGGTTTCGGCGTCGCTTTCGGTCATGGCAGGGGCCTCCCTATTCGTCTGCGATTTCGTCCGACTCTTGCATGTAGTGCCGCAACTCCTCGCGGAACATAAGGGTCCCGAGGTCGGCCATGCGCTGTGGATACAGTATACCGTCCAGGTGATCGCATTCATGCTGTACCACCCGCGCATGGAAACCGCTCGCGACCCGCTCTATCCGTTCGCCGCTGGGCGTATGGGCGGTGTAACGGATGTTTTCCCAGCGCGGCACCAGGCCGGTCAGGCCCGGCACGGACAGGCAGCCTTCCCAATCAGTGCCGGTTTCCTCGCCGATGGGTTCGATTTCCGGATTGATGAGAACTGTCATCGGCACGGATTCCGTGGCGTCCCGGGACCGGTGCGCTGGAGCATGGAAAATCACGACCCGCAAAGGTACATGAACCTGCGGCGCCGCCAGCCCGGCCCCCTGCGCATCCTCCATGGTTTCCACCATATCCGCGACCAGTTTGACGATTTCGGGCGCGGTCGGATCCGCCACCGGCGCCGCTGCGCGCCGCAGTACGGGATGCCCCATCCGGGCAATTTTAAGTATGGCCATAGGGGTAATATGCTTACGCGAAGCCCAATGTCAAAGCGGTGTTTTACACCAAACCTCTGTGCAGACTGCCGTTTTCCGGCCTTTCCAAGCCGGAACCCCTGTGCTATAAGCCGCCCTCCATACACAAGCTATAGAATTCAGGAGACGAGTTATCGTACAGGTAGTTGTCCGCGACAATAATGTCGATCAAGCGCTGCGCGTGCTGAAGAAGAAATTGCAGCGCGAAGGTGTTTTCCGCGAAATGAAACTCCGCCAGGCCTTTGAAAAGCCCTCAGAACGACGCGCCCGCGAAAAAGCGGAAGCCCGCCGCCGTTATCGCAAGCTGATGCGCAAGCGCATGGAACGCGAAGGCTACTAGCCACTCGCCGGTACTGTCAGGTTTGGACGTCCCCGGGGCATGCTTCGGGGGCGTTTTGTCTTGGCTGCAATTTGGGCACCGGGATGCGAAAGGATTGTTCAATGGCAAAGAAGCGCCAGGGCGACCCCTGGATGCCGGCACCGGATTTCGGCCGCAGTCTCGAAGGGCTTTCCATCAACCTGCTGGTTTCGGATGTCGCGGCCGCCGTTGATTTCGCGCAGACGGTACTCGGCGCGGATGCGGTTTACGCCGACCCCGATTTTGCCGTGATGCGCCACGGCACCACGCAGTGGATGCTGCATGCCGACCATACCTACGAAAACCATCCGCTGGCGGGCTTTGTCAAAGGGGTCGAAGGCCGCGGCGCCGGTGTCGAGATACGGCTGCACCGGTCGGACCCGGATGGCGCGGAATCCCGTGCCCGTGCGGCAGGCCAAACCATCCTCGCCGGCGCCGTGGACAAACCGCACGGGCTGCGCGAAGCTTATATCCTCGACCCGGACGGCTATTGCTGGGTCATCGACAGGCCGGTCTCATGACGGATAACAGCGACATTCCATCCCGCCGCGAAAACTGGGCAACTTCCGAATTCCAGGGCGGTGCGAGATCGCTGATTACTCTGAAAAGCGGCCATGTCCTGATAGCGGACGAACCGCCGGGCTTCGCCGGTGGAACAGGCGGAGAGAATACCGGGCCGACGCCAACGGGTTTCCTCGTCGCCGCCTTTGCCGCCGACATTCCTGTCGTTCTGCAACGGATCGCCAGCGCGCAGGGCATTGCACTGCAATCGGTCAGAGCCCGCGTGACCATCGCCTGGAACCCGCGCGTGATTGCCGGGCTGGACGACGGCGAACCGACGCCCTTCGAAGCGATCAGCGATATCGAAATCCGTACTGACGCCGCTGCATCGGCGATCGAGCGCATGAAGGCGGCGTATCTGAAACGCTGCCCCCTTTACAACCTGTTACGCCTGAGCGGCTGCCGCATGGTCGAGAACTGGAACATCACCGCGCCCTGACGCGCCGGCGCCAACTCGCGGGCGTGTCACCCCATCGTGACTTGTCCGGATACCCGCCTGCTTACAGAATTCCGGCCATGTTCCGGTTCTACAGCATCCTGATTGCGGCCTCATTGCTGACCACGGCAGTCGCGGCCGCCCCCGATTCCTGGAAACATCGCTGGCCTGACACGGATTTTTCACGCCATGATGTCGCCTATTCGGAAATCCTGTCCGGCGGGGTGGACAAGGACCAGATCCCGGCCATCGACGACCCCGTCTTCGAACCTGTTGGCGACAGGGCAGGTCTTAGCGATACCGAACCGGTCATCGGGTTGACGCTGAACGGCGACAGCCGGGCTTATCCGCTACGGATCCTCATCTGGCATGAAATTGTCAACGATACGGTCGGCGGGACGCCGGTAAGCGTTACCTTCTGCCCGTTGTGCAATACCGCGATCGTATTCGACAGGCGGCTGGACGGCAGGGTTCTGGATTTCGGCACGACCGGCAAGCTGCGCAATTCCGACCTAATCATGTATGACCGCCAGACGGAAAGCTGGTGGCAACAGTTCCTGGGGCAGGGCATCATCGGGGAAATGACCGGGAAAACCCTGAAAGCGCTGCCCGCGCGGCTGGAATCCTGGGCCGATTTCCGCCAACGGGCACCGCAGGGCAGGGTTCTGGTGCCAAACGATCCCGGCATGCGGAATTATGGCGCCAATCCCTATGCCGGATACGATTCGCTGCCGCAACCCTTCCTGTATGACGGCGCCATGCCGGACGGCGTACCGCCGCTCTCGCGGGTCGTATCCTATGGCGACCGCACGGAAGGCTGGAGCATCGCCCTGCTACGCGAACGCGGGGAAATCAGCCTCGATGACGGCACCGTACTGCGCTGGAAACCCGGACAGAGTTCCGCGCTGGATTCAGGCGACATTACCCGCGGCAAGGATGTCGGCAGCGTAACCGTACAGCAGGGTGGAAAGGATATTGCCTATTTCGTGGACTTCGCCTTCGCCTTCCACGCCTTCTTCCCGGAAGCGGCAATTCACGCCGCGCGCTGACCCGGAATCAGCAGGATCGACGCACCGCATCGACGCTGCACGGGAATGCCCTAATAGGAATGGCCGGTAACAGCCATGGGCTCCTTGAGCGCTTGCCAGTTTTCGCCAACCGCCATCAGGCAGGTCTGACCACCGGGAACCGTATAAATGATGGTCCAGCTGCCATCGCGGGAGGAGAAAACTTCGACGAGATTGCCATTTCGCGCAATGCCGGCGGATGTCTGCTGTTCTTCATAACGATCGGACAGTTTCGTCACGATATCTACACGACTTCCACAGACCATCTGGGCCGATGCGGGCATCGAAACAAATAATACCGTAATAAAGGTGCCTAATACTGCAAGTGTCGAGCGCATCATGGTGGTTCTCCTTTCGGGCGCCCGCCCGGAGTTCTGCGCACCTCCCAAACCTACGCAAGGTTTCAAGCCGGAATATTGTATAGACTGAAATATTCGATCCGGCTTTTTCAAGCAAGTAGCGTGCCAGATCGATCTGAAATTTTGGTTAAGACGCAAACGCGCCAAGTTGCACGGGGTTCCGTGACGACGGAACAGCCTGCGCTACATTGCCTGCAGCGCGTTCACGATGTCTTCGCACATTTTTTTGGCATCATCGAACAGCATCATCGTGTTGTCCCGGTAAAACAGGACATTGTCCACGCCGGCATAGCCGGGGCTGAGCGACCGCTTCACGAACAGAACCGTGCCGGCGTTTTCGACATCCAGGATCGGCATGCCGTAGATCGGGCTTTCGGGATCCGTCTTGGCGACCGGGTTCGTCACGTCATTGG
>CAXBEC010000367.1:0-3962 GCA_963974145.1 uncultured Alphaproteobacteria bacterium
GACATTTCTGTTTTCACCTTCGCCTCAGGTATCGGGCTGACCATGACCGGCACGCCGTGGAACGAAGGCATGTCGGCGACATGGTTCCTGATTGCCGCGGCGATCTGGTTCATCTGGACACAGGTTTCCAGCGTCATGGCCGGTGGATATATCGCCGGTCGCCTGCGCCGCCGCGTCAATGACGCTACGGAACATGAAGTTGAAATCCGTGACGGCGTTCACGGCCTGCTGGTCTGGGCGGTCGGTGCACTGGTTGGTGCCGCGCTGGCGCTCGCACTGGCCGCCGGCGGGGTCAAGACCGTATCCGGCATGGCGGCATCTGCCACCAATGTTGCCGAAAGCGCACTGGACGACAGGGGCCTGGATTACATCACGGACAGGCTGTTCCGGACCGCACCGCTGAGTGACGATGTCACAGCGGTTCCGCAACAGGGCGAAATGGAACGCGCGGAAGTCCGTCGGATCATCGCCGCGGGCGGCAGGTCCGGGGCGCTGTCCGAAGTGGACAGCACCTATATCGCGCAGACAATCGCGCAGGTGACGGGGGTAACCGAGGAAGAAGCCAGAACCCGCGTCAACGGTTTCCTCACCGTACAACTGACCGAAGCCCGGGCTGCCATTGAAAAATCCCGGAAAACCGGCGTGACCGTCACATTTCTGACAGCCGCAACCTTCCTGGTAAGTGCGCTCGCCGGGTGGTGGGCCGGGTGCATGGGCGGAAGCCATCGCGACACGAACCTGAATCTGGCCCGCTGGTTCCGGATCCGCTGAACCGCCAAACCGGAAAGGACAAACAGAATGCCATTATTTCTGCTCTGGCTGCTGGGCATGCCACTTTCAATCGTGATCATCCTGGCCCTGCTACTGTGATGTAGAAGGCGCAGCAAACAGGGAAAAGGCCGTACGGGTTGGTACGGCCTTTTCCCTGTTCTACCAGTAATCCGCCATCAGCACCTTCGCCCATTCGGGTTCTTCGATAGCGCCACGCACCTGGAAGCCGGTCATGTATGGCTTGATGTCCAGGACCGGGGTGCCGTCGATAGCATCCAGCCCCTGCACGGTGATTTCGGTGCCTTCGACCTTCAGCAGCTTGCACACCGTCACGCCGAGCCGGTTCGGGCGGACGCGGCCACGCTGGGCGAAGATGCCGACCTTTGGCCAGTCGGTATTGCCGCGCGGGTGACGGGCGACATACTGGAGATCGTCTTCCGACACGCGGTCGAAATGGAACACCACCTCGACATGGGAAAACGCGTCCAGCCCGGCCAGTGATTCGGCGGTAAAGCGGGATGTATCCAGTGCGATGACCGCCGTCTCGCGGTCCCAGTCATCGTCGGTCGGTTCCGCCCGGCCGCCCATGACCGTGCCCACTGCCTGCAATTCGATTTTCATGTCACCCCCCTTCATAAATCACCGCGCACACAGTCCAGGAAAATCCCCTTCAGCGCCGCCGCATCGACCGGTACCGGGTTGCCCGGCGCGGTCGGATCCTGCGCCGCCGCTTCGGCCAGCGCATCCGCATCGTCTTCCGGCACGCCGGCTTCGGCGAAGCTGTGCGGGATGGCGAGCGTCTGCCGCAGTGCCAGAACCCACGCCATCACCGCATCGAATCCCGGCTCCGGCAGCCCCAGCAACCGGGCCAGCCGCGTCATGCGGTCCTCGATTGCCGGGCGGTTGAACTTCAGCACATAGGGCAGCACGATCGCATTGGCGAGCCCGTGATGCACCCCATACATCGCCCCCGCCGGATGGCTGATCGAATGCACCGCGCCCAGCCCCTTCTGGAAGGCGGTCGCCCCCATCGAGGCCGCGACCAGCATATGCGCCCGCGCCGCGAGGTTGGACCCGTCGGCATAGGCGGCGGGCAGCCAGTCATGCACCAGCCGCAGCCCTTCCAGCGCGATGCCGTCCGCCATCGGGTGGAAACCCGGCGCGCAGAGCGCTTCGATGCAATGCGCCAGCGCGTCCATCCCCGTCGCCGCAGTGATATGCGGCGGCAGGCCCAGCGTCAGCTCCGGATCGGCGATCACTACGCCGGGCATCATTGTCGGATGGAAGATGATCTTCTTGGTCGCGGCGTCTTCATCGATGATGACGGCGGCGCGCCCGACTTCCGACCCCGTGCCCGCCGTGGTCGGCACCGCCACCACCGGGGCGACGCCATTGGGGTCGACGCGCTTCCAGTTGTCTCCCCTGTCCTCGTATTCGAACAGCGGCCGGGTCTGCCCGGCCATCAGCGCGATGGTCTTGGCCGCATCGATGGCGCTGCCGCCGCCAAAGGCGATCACCCCGTCATGCCCGCCGCCGTGATAGGCCGCGGCGCCGTCCGTCACATTGCGGCCGACGGGATTGCCCTGCACCTCCGCAAACAGCCCGGTCGGCATGCCCGCCGCTTCGTTCGCCGCCAGTGCCTCGTGCACCATCGGCAGCGCCGCCAGCCCCGGATCCGTGACCAGCAGCGGCTTCGCCATGCCGAGCGAACGGCAGGCCCGCGCCAACTCGCGGATGCGCCCCGGGCCGAACCGCACCTGTGTCGGATAGGACCAGTTGCCGCGCAAGGTTGCCGGATCGATACTCATGTCTGCGTCCTCATATGGAAGGATTGCGGTCGGGTCAGTTGCGCGAACCCGAGCGGCGACAGGGAACAGCCGCGCCCGGAATTCTTCACCCCCGTCCAGGCCAGCGCCGGGTCCAGGTAGTCGCAGCGGTTCATGAACCAGGTACCGGTCTCAACCTGTTCGCCAAGGGCCAGCGCGGCTCCCTCATCCTGCGTCCAGACCGCCGCCGTCAGGCCGTAATCGCTGTCATTCATCAGCGCGATGGCTTCCGCATCGGAGCGCACCTTCATCACTCCCACCACCGGACCAAAGCTTTCCTCGCGCATGACCCGCATCGAATGATCGACATCGATCAGCACCTGCGGCGCCATATAGGGCGTGCCCGGCCGGTCGGCGGGATAGCTTTTTGGATCGACCATCGCCCGTGCCCCGGCGGCAACCGCCTCCGCAATCTGGCCCCGCACGAAATCGGCGGCGGATGCCCGGACCATGGGGCCGAGGGTCGTTTCCCGGTCCCGCGGATCACCCAGCCGGTAACGCCGCGCCACATGGATCAGCCCGGCGGCGAAATCGTCATAGACATCCGCATGCACATAAATGCGTTTGATCCCGCAACAGGACTGCCCGGCGTTGAAGAATGCCCCCTCGGCAAGGTTTTTCACCGCGTGGTCGATATCGGCATCATGCCGCACATAGGCCGGGTCCTTGCCGCCCAGCTCCAGCCCCGCATCCCCGAAACCATCCGCCAGCGCCCGCTGTACGGCATGGCCACCGGCAACCGACCCGGTAAAGACGGTAAAATCCGCCGCGCGCATCATGCTTTCGGCCCCGGCATGGGACAGGTGAAGCGGCTGGTAAACGCCTTCCGGCAGGCCCGCCTGCGCCAGGGCGGCAGCGAAACGTTCCGCGGTCAGCGGCGTCTGATGCGACGGTTTCAGGATCACCGTATTGCCCGCCAGAAGCGCCGGCCAGACCGAGTTGACCGCCGTCAGATAGGGATAGTTCCAGGGCGCGGCGACAAAGACCAGCCCCAGCGGCGCACGCCGGATGAATCGGGTAACGCCCTTGTGCAACGCCGGGGTGATATCGGCAAGCGCCGCAGGCGCTATCGCAATCAAGTGGCGCGCCCGTTCGGCAAAGCCGGCGATCTCACCCGGCGTATGGGCGACAGGACGCCCCATCTGCCAGGTAAGTTCCGCCGCAGTTTCCATTGTATCCATGGCAAAGGCGTCGACAGCGCGGTCAAGAATCCGGCAGCGCTCCCGCAGTGGCGTCGCGCGCCAGCCCGGCCCTGCCGCCGATGCGCGGGCCAGTGCGGCGGCGATTTCGATATCATCCGCCAGCGGCCGCTCGGCGAAGACCCGCCCGTCGACGGGCGATATGCATTGCAGGGTTTCGGCCATC
>CAXBEC010000368.1:0-3958 GCA_963974145.1 uncultured Alphaproteobacteria bacterium
AGCAAGGCTTCGGATGCGACATGGACGCCGGGCCTGCGGGAAATTTTCGAATATCGCGATCTCGGCTACAAGGACGCGACCAAGGGCGACTATGTGGCCCATATCGTGCGCGCCAACGGCAAGGAAATGTCGGACGAGGTGCAGGAATGGCATCGCCATGTCTGCGACTTCCAGTTCGTCTACGTGCTCGATGGCTGGGCCGAATTCGAGTATGCCGGCCATGGCGTGCACCGGATCGAAAAAGGCGACTGCATCCAGCAGACCCCGCTGATTCCGCATCGGGAAATTGCCTGCTCGAAGGACTTTGCCGTCCTGGAAATCGTCTCGCCGGCGAATTTCACCACCGAAATCGTCGACGCACCGGAAGCCAGCGAAGCCGCGGACTGATCGCCGCTACCGCCGTTTATGAACCGGGACCCGGAATTTCGGGCCCCGGACGGTGTTAATCTGTTCGAAAATTGACGGTTGCAGCGTTTGCGGCCATAGCTGATTAACGGTGAGATGGCTGACACAAACGCCAGTACACAAGCGGATTCTTCGTTTACGGCCCAGGTTTTCGACTTCGCCACAGGTGACGAGGATGCCCGGCTGTGCCGTGATATCCCGGAAAGCCAGTGTCGGGACCAACCGGTCAACTTCGTCATCCAGATCATCTCCCAGGCGCTCAGCAAGACAGGCGATGCGCTGGCCGACAGCAAGGTCGTGCTGCCCTGGCTGCTGGGCAGTGTGGGCGCGCCGGTCTTTTTCATCGGATTGCTGGTTCCGATCCGGGAATCGCTGGCCCTGTTGCCGCAGATACTTGTCGGCGGTTTCATCCGCCGCTTCGCCATCCGCAAGGGCTGGTGGGCCGCCAGCAGTCTGGTGCAGGGCACATGCACCCTTCTGATGGCGCTTTGTGCGCTTGCCGGGCTGCAGGGCGCAGCGGCAGGCTGGGCGATCATCGGGTTGCTCACCATTTTCAGCCTTGCCCGCGGCGTTGCCTCCATCGCCGCCAAGGATACGCTGGGCAAGACCGTGTCCAAGGGCAAGCGCGGCCGGGTCAGCGGTTATGCCGCAACGGCATCGGGCATCGTCGCGGGCGTCGTCGGCCTGTTCCTTGCCCTCGCCCCGGAGGAAGCGCGGCCCGACTGGCTGCTCTACGCCATGGTCGGCGCCTCGGGTGTGGCCTGGTTCGCCGCCGCCGCCACCTTCATCCGCATCAACGAACATCCCGGCGCCACCGATGGCGGGCGCGGGCTGGGTGACCTTATCCGCGACCAGGTAACGCTGCTCGCCCGCGACCGGGAATTGCAGAAATTCCTCGCCGCCCGCACGCTGATGATCTCCACCGCCATGCTGGGCCCGCTCTACGTGACGCTCGCGCAAAGACAGATCGGCAGCGCCCTGGACAGTCTGGGCTGGCTGATCATCGCCTCGGGCTTTGCCTCCGCGGTCAGTTCCGCGTTCTGGGGCGCGCTGTCGGACAGTTCAAGCCGGATGACCATGGCCCTGGCGGCGGGCATTGCCGGCCTGCTGGGCATTGCCGTGCTCACCCTGCTGCAGATGGCGCCGGACATCACCGGCCACGCCTTCTTTTTCGCGGTCACGCTGTTCACCCTGGGGATCGCCCATGCCGGCATCCGGATCGGGCGCAAGACCCATATCGTCGACCTCGCCAGCGGCGACATGAAGGCGGAATACGTCGCCCTGAGCAACAGCATCATCGGCGTGCTGCTGCTTCTGACCGGCGGGCTGGTCGCGATCCTGATGGAATTCGGCCTGGAAGCGGCCATCGGGACCCTGTCAGTGGCGGCACTGCTCGGCGCGGCCATGGCGCTGTTTCTGAAGGATGTCCAGCAATAGGGCGGCTCAGCGGCGGCGCGCCAGGACCTGCAGGGTCGGAGCCTGTTTCTTGTAATACCGTTTCACGATGTCGAAGCCATGCGCATCAAACAGGCTCGTCAATGTCGTCTCGTTGAAAAAATGCACGTGCCGCGGCGGGGACAGCATGTCCCAGGCCGTCACGTCCGCCGGCACGACGGCATGCCCGATATCCGGGGTGGTTATAAACAACCGGGCACCAGGTCGGGCGATAGCCGCCAGGAATCGCATATAGCTGTTCACATCACCGATATGTTCGATCACCTCCGACGAGTGCAGGAAATCGAACTGGCGGTCGCGCGCGACGAATGTTTCGAAATCCTCTGCGTAAAAGGCCGGTTTGGGAAAGGCGTCACGCGCATAGGTGATCGACGGGACACTTATATCGATCCCGGTCGCCCGCGCACCGAGCCGCCGCATTGCCTCCACGACGAAGCCGCCGCCGCAGCCGACATCCACCGCATCCCGCCCGACAAAATACGGCGCCAGCCGCAGGGCGCGCAGCATCGCGCGGCGCATGCGGGACCGCGCCTTGGGATACTGGCCGACGCCGACCGCCCCCTCATCCTCGTTATAGATCCTGCTAAGGCTTTCCGGATCCGGCATGGGGTCCAGATAGACGAAGCCGCACCCGTCACAGGAGACGTAATCATAGCCGTCCTGAGTTACATAAGGGGTGCATTGCGCGCCAGCGCAGATCGAACAGATACTCATCGCCCCTGTCTATCGCGCAGCGCCGCCGGATGCCAGCGCCGCATAGGGGATTCCGGTGGATCGCATGGGGATACTTGTGCCAATCGGTTCCCGCGGCCTAGGATCGCCGCCACTCAAAAATAACAGGTCACGGAGAGCAAATCAGTGAGCGATATAACAGACGACCCGAACGCCGCCGAAAGCGAGTTCTATACGCTGCATGAAATCGTTGCCAAGGCCCAGAAAAACCTGCCGCGCGACCAGTGGGATTACCTTGTCGGCGCGACGGAAACCGAAACCACCCTGCGGCGCAACCGCCAGTCACTGGACACCCTGGCCTTCAAGCCGCGGGTCTGCCGCAATGTGCTGGATGTCGATGTTTCCGGCTCGCTGCTGGGCCAGAAGATGCGGATCCCGGTGCTGCTGGCCCCGATCGGGTCGCTGGAATCCTTCTACCCGGGCGGCGGCGCCACCTCCGGCCAGGCGGCGGAAGCATTCGACATCGTCCATATGCTGAGTTCGCGCTGTGCGCCGGGGCTGGAGGAAACCGCCGCCGCGGCGGACAACAAGCGAATTTTCCAGTTGTATGTCCGGGGCGATGACGCATTTGAGGATGATCACGTCAAACGCGCCATCGACAATGGCTATTACGCCTTCGCCATCACGGTCGATTCGGCCCATTACAGCCGCCGCGAGCGCGATCTGGCGAATCGCTTCGCCAAGCCCTGGCGGGTCAGCGCCACGGGCATGGAATACCAGGCGCTGTACACCTGGGACAACGTCAAGCGGTTCAAGGACAAGCATGACGTCCCGCTGATCCTGAAGGGCATCGGCACGGCGGAGGACGCGGCGCTCTGCGTCGAGCATGGCGTCGACGGTGTCTATGTCTCCAACCATGGCGGCAGGCAGCTCGACCACGGGCGTGGCTCCACCACGGTCCTGCCGGAAGTCGTCAAGGCGGTCGACGGCAAGGCAGCGGTTATTGTGGACGGCGGCTATTACCGCGGCACCGATATCGTGAAGGCGATTGCGTTGGGCGCGGATGCGGTCGGCATCGGCCGCATGCAGGGTTACGGCCTTGCCGCCGGCGGCAAGGACGGGCTGGTGCGGGTCCTGCAACTGCTGGAAGAAGAAATGCGGCTGGCGATGGGGCTGCTGGGCGTGACCAGCCTGGACCAACTGGACAGCAGCTATCTGGAAACCGCGGCGCCGGTCAATGAGGCGCATGTTTCCAGCGCCTTCCCGCTGGTCGAACTGCAGACCAATCGCTACTGAATCCCCGCATCAGCGGCGAACACATAGCCCCTTCATCCGGCCCGGAAAGTCTGTTTATCCGGCCGGATGAAGGGGTTGATATGCCACTCCCCCGCACTGAAAATATTTTTCAATGCCTATTCATAACCGG
>CAXBEC010000369.1:0-3945 GCA_963974145.1 uncultured Alphaproteobacteria bacterium
CCGGTACGGAATTGCTGCCGCGCTGTGGCCAGAGCCTGATCTGACTCCGCTGTAAATTCCTGCCCGGCGTGGGGTTTCTGCAGTTTTACCGGTTGGTTCAGCAGCTTCCTGATGAAGGAATCCCGCTGGCGCAGTCGACGTTTGTCGCTGATCCTGCCCGGCATATCGCGATTGGCCCTTACTCTATTCCACACGCTTTCATCCTAACCTAAACAGTGAAGATTTGGATCACAACCATTGACAGGATTTGATTTGCATCATGACGCGCTGTCCTCATGAAGATGCATGCTGCAACTGAAGACTGCGAATATCGGGTCTTCGGGATGCTGAAAGCGTTCGATTAAGAAAAAGACTGTCCCATGCGGGAACGAGTTGCGAAAATGGGCAGGAAAGCGCGTTGGCGGGGAAACTGCGGGAATATTGAGGTCGGTCGGAAATGTCAGTCGGGAAACAGATAGAGCGGATCAGGGCGTTGGCGGCCGTGCGCGACTTTGCGGGCGCCTGTAAGCTTGGCCGGTCGGCCTTGGCGAAATATCCGGGCAATATTCCCTTAGCGCTTACTTATGCGCAGGCATTGCTTGGCGGTGGCGACAATGCCGGGGCTGCGGCGGTTCTCGGGAAATTACTCGCAATTCGCAAGGCGCCGGTCGATGCCTTCCTGATGTGCGCATTTGCACAGATGCAGTTGCAGCGGCTGGACGACTGTCTGGCCACCGTCACATCGGGGCTGAAGAAATACCCGGATCACCCTGATTTGCTGAATAATGCGGGGGTGTTGCACGACCTGCTGAAACGGCCCGCCAAGGCGGAAACCGCCTTCAGGCGGTTGACCGAAGTACAGCCTCGCCACGGCGGTGCGTTTGTCGGGCTCGGCAACGCCTTGCGGCAGCAGGGGAAGAATGACGATGCCCTGCGCGCCTATGAAACGGCCGTGGCACTGGAACCGGGAAACCCGGCACCCCGCATAAACCAGGCGAATCTGCTGGGCCAGATGGGCGAGAGTGACAGGGCGCAGGCCGCCTATCGTGAGGTCCTGCAACGCTTTCCCCAGCGGAAGGATGTCCTGTCGAATTTCGCGGCATCGCTGGCAAATTCGGGGGATCATGCCGCCGCTGCGGAACTTTATGAATCCTACATGGCATCCTATCCCAACGATTATGACGCGAATCTTTTCTGGGGAAAGGCGCTCCTGAAATCCGGCAATGCGGCGGCCGCCGAGACGGTATTCGAGGCGATGGCGGATGCCTATCCGGACCGGACGGGAATCTGCCCCGAACTTATCAATGCATGCCTGAAAAACGGCAAGGAAGCGCTGGCCCGCAAGTATCAGGCGCAGTACCGGGCGAAATTTCCGGCCTCTGCGGATGTGTATTCCAGTGACACGATCCTGGACGCGGCATCGGGCGGAAAGGACTCGGTCCTGAACGAGGCCCGATATGATGCGGATATCGAGGCGACTGAAATCCGCGTACCGGAGGGTTATGCGGATGAAACGGCGTTCTGGGACGCTGTCTGCGCGGCGGTCTACGCGCATCCCAGCCTGCGGGAATCGCCGCCCGAGCATGCGACGCGCGAGGGCTTCCACAGCGATAACCTGGCGGAAGAACCGGTCGCGCCGGCGCTGCAGGATCTTATCGCCGCGATCACGGAGAATGTCCGCGAGTACGCGGCCCAGCGGGCCGATGCCGGCAATCCGTTCTTCGACAACCTGTCGCTGGACGGACATCTGTTCCGGATGTGGGCGGTCGTGATGCGGCAGGGCGGCCACCAGGAAGCGCATATTCATCCCAGTTCACGGATCAGCGGCGTGGTCTATGCCAAGGTGCCCGCATCGATCCGTGACGGGAACGACCGGTCGGGCTGGATCGAGTTCGGGCGCCCGCATTCCGATTTTTTCGAACCGGAGACGCTGGCCACCCGCATGTTCCAGCCAAAGCGGGGGCGGCTCGTGATGTTTCCTGCCTATCTCTACCACCGGACCCTGCCGCTGGACGGCGACGATCACCGCATCAGCATCGCCTTCGATTTTTGCACGCCCGACGCCTGACGCCGGGCGCCTTTATCGTTTCCGGCTCCAGAAATTATACATGCCGTCGAAGGGGCGCGGATGCGCCTGTTCGGATGCCGCCCAGTGTTCGAGGCTGCCGGGCCACCCGTCTTCCGGATAGGCCTGCCGGAAACCGTCCGACAGATGCGCGGGCAGGTGGAAGCCGCCGAAAACCAGTCCATTCGCGTCCAGAAAGGCTTTGATATCGGGCAGGCTGCAATGCTGTTCACTGACATGCAGGGCCAGATCACGGAAGCCGCTTTTGGCGAAGAAATCCTTCGAAACCAGCAATTCCGTCCCGGGGCGTCCCGCTTCGCGCTGCATCAGGATCCGGCGGAAGTGCCGCAGCGCATCGTCATCCGCATCGGCGCCGGGCCAGTCGGCGTCGTCCCACAATGCGGCGAAGTTTGCGCGCGAAACGGCGCTGTAAAGCCCGGTCAGCATCAAGCCGCCGGGCCGTAGCCGGTCGATCAGGATACGCCAGGCGTCATAGGGATCCGCCATGTGATGCAGGACACCGACGCATTCGATGATGTCGAAAGTCGTGTCGAGCGTATCAAGGCCCAGAATATCGGCCTGCGCAAATCTAAGGTTTCCGGCATCATACCGTTCTGCCATCTGCGCCGCATAGGCAAGGCTGCTTGTGCTGAGGTCGACCGCGAGCACATCGGCATCGGGACCATAGCCCAGCGCGGCGCTGACCGCCTGCTGACCGGTCCCGCATCCGGCGATCAGAACATTGAAGGGGGCGTCCATGAAGGCCAGGTCGTCCGGCGCAAAATATTCGCCCAGCGCCGCCCGTGCGATTGCGGATTGCGGCGTCTGCAGGCTGAGCCAGCGTGGATAGGGATCGGAAATATACTGCTGTTCGACGCGCCGGGACGTGTCGTCCGCGATGACGGTCAGACGCGGCATTGCCTGCGACCGCTCCGCCAGGGCATTGCGTTCCGCAAGACAGGGCTGCAGCACCTCCCGCAGGGCGCGGGGCGCGATACGGCGCAACCGGCTTGCGTCCATATCCGCCGGCAGCAGCGCGTGGCAGGGCTGGTAGAGGCATGCCAGCAGCAGGTCCCCGGCGGCCGCCACGGAATCCGCACTGATGGTCAATTGATTGAGCCTGTCCCGTTCGTCCGCCGCGACAAAGAAGACGTATTCATTATTGAGGCATTGCTGCACCAGCGCGCAGGCGAATTCGAACAGCCGCCGTTCCCGGAACCGGTCCCCGTCGGGCGAGAGCAACAGGTCGCGGCGGAAGGCGGTCAGCAGGCATTCGATGTCGATATCGGTGTTCACGCCATGGATCAGCGCCAGCCGGAACAGGCGGCTGGTAAGAAGGGCGCGGCCGTCCTTGCGTTGCAACAGGCGTGCCGCGGCGTCCCATCCTTCGGCACGGCCTGTGGCGAGAATTCGGGCGAGGGGTGCCTGCTCCTTCAACAGCCGGATGGCGGAGACCGCGAGGGCCTGGCGGTCCACATCATGGAATGCAAACGCCGCTTCCAGCCCGCGGATCGAAATATCGATTTCCGGATTGAGTTCGTAGCGCTGCAACAGGGATGCGAGGAGGCGTGCCGCGTCGCGCAACCGGGGATCGAGCGCCAGCGCCGCGCTGCCCTGTTCAATAGCGCCTGCGGGATCGTCGACATTCAGCAGCGCAACGGCCAGCCGGTACCGGGCGGGTGCGGATTTGGGTTTTCCGGCGACGTCACGCTCCAGCTGCGCGAGGACGGCATCATGAGAAAAGGGGGCGGATATCGGCATGCTGGCGACCCGCGTGACAGGGCTACGCGCTTTTGCGCGTCAGCCGGTCGGACGCGAAATACGGTGCCAGGTAGCGGCCCGTATAACTTTCGGGAACCCCGGCCACGTCTTCCGGTGTTCCGGCCGCGACGATCCGCCCG
>CAXBEC010000370.1:0-3942 GCA_963974145.1 uncultured Alphaproteobacteria bacterium
GTCCGGACTCACGTGAAATGTCCCTGTTTTTTGATATCGTTCGGGGAATCATCCGGGATATTGAAACCCATGTCCGGCAGAATCTCTCAGAAGGCCTGGCAAAACGGACCGATGCACCGCACGATCTGATCGTCATGCTGGCAAATGACGTCTTCGACGTCGCCGAACCGGTTTTGTCGCACAGTCCAATTCTGGACGATGCCGATCTGATAGCATTGATCCAGCAGCGCGCCACCAAGTTCCGCCTCGCCATTGCGAAACGCGAGACCCTGACCGAAAATGTCAGCGAGGCCTTTGTCGATACAGGGGATATAGAAGCGCTGAAATCCCTGCTGAAGAACAAGGGCGCCACAATCAACAGCGAATCAATGTCGCGACTTGTCGATGAATCACGCGACACGGAGGATTATCAGGAACTCCTGCTGTCCCGTCAGGACCTGCCCGCATCGCTGGCCTACCGGATGTATGAATGGGTCAGTGAGGCCCTGCAGCAGGAAATTACTGCGGCCTTTCCGGTCTCGGACATGGATATCGAGGAGGCCGTATCGCAGGCACTGCAGCGCGCCATCGCCTCGAATGGTCTGTCCGCGGCCAAGCCGTCCGAAGCGGATAATCAGGAGGACTGGACGGGGCGACCTTCGCCGGAATCCCTGCGACGCGCGCTGGAAGTTCAGGATATTCTGAAATTCGAGGACATGTTCCAGGAACTGACGGGGCTGGATTCCGCCACGACGACCCGCGCCCTGTACGATATGGGACCGGAAGGCCTTGCCGTCGCCTGTCGGGCCGCCGGGCTGGATGCCGATACATTTTCCGACATCCTCTGCCACCTTCAGGGCAGCCGTCCCTATGGCGTCTTTCAGAAATCACCGGCCTTTATACGCGGCATGAGCTTTTTCAACCGAACGGATCGCCGCAACGCCAGACAAATTATAGAAGGCTGGGGCGGATCACCGAAATCCAGCGGGTTCTGACACGCGCCGGGGACGCCCCGCTAACCGATTCCCCGTCAGTCGTTGCCGCGCTGTTCACGCCGGGACATGAAGGCCAGCCGTTCAAACAACTGTACGTCCTGTTCGTTTTTCAGCAATGCGCCATATAGCGGCGGGATAAGTTTGCTGGGATCCTTGCTGCGCAGGACATCAGCAGGGATATCCTCGGTCATCAGAAGTTTGATCCAGTCGAGCAGTTCGGATGTTGATGGCCGCTTTTTCAGCCCCGGAACGTCCCGGACGTCATAGAACAGATTCAATGCCTCGCGAACCAGTTCGCCCTGAATGTCCGGATAATGCACATTTACGATCTGGAGCATCGTTTCCCGGTCGGGAAAAGAAATGTAGTGGAAGAAACAGCGCCGCAGGAAAGCGTCCGGCAGTTCCTTTTCATTATTCGACGTGATGATCACAATCGGACGATCAACCGCCCGTACCGTTTCCCGGGTTTCATACACGAAGAACTCCATACGATCGAGTTCCAGCAGCAAATCATTGGGAAACTCGATATCCGCCTTGTCGATCTCATCGATCAGCAACACCGGTTTCGTGTCATTTGTGAACGCTTCCCACAACTTGCCACGCATAATGTAATTGCCGATGTCATGCACCGTGTCATTGCCCAGCTGACTGTCGCGCAGGCGCCGTACGGCATCGTATTCATAAAGCCCCTGCTGCGCCGTCGTTGTCGACTTGACGTGCCATTCGATCAGCGGCATTTCGAGCGAACGCGCAACTTCATGCGCCAGTACCGTCTTTCCGGTACCCGGCTCCCCCTTGATCAGGAGCGGGCGCTCCAGAACCGCGGCGGCGTTCACGGCGACACGAAGGTCCTCGGTGGCGATATAACTCTCGGTGCTTTCGAAGCGCATGTGCTGACCCTGTGTTGTCCGTAAAAAATTAAGTGGCGAGACTAGGCGGCATAATTCCGGCGATCAACCCTGACCCGCGAGCGCGGCCTCAATCGCCGCAACGGCGTCTGCCGCCGCAGCGCCATTCGGCCCCCCCGCCTGCGCCATATCGGGTCTGCCGCCACCGCCTTTGCCGCCAAGCGCCGTGGAACCGACCCGAACCAGTTCAACCGCATTCAACCGATCGGTCAGGTCCGAAGTCACGGCGACAACGATCGAGGCTTTCCCGTCGCCGACGGAAACGAGCGTCACAACACCGCTGCCAATCTGTGATTTCAGGGAATCGGCCAGCGGTTTCAGTTCCTTCGCCGGCACGTCAGCAAGCACACGGGACGCGACGGAAATGCCACCAACCTGTTTCACCTCGGACGCATTGTCGCTACCAGCGCCGCCCCCCATCGCCAGTTTGCGCCGTAAATCCGACAGTTCCCGTTCCATGCGCCGGCGCTCTTCCAACAACGCGCCGACCCTTTCTGCCACATCATTTGGCGACGATTTCAGGATCGCCGCAGCTTCGCGTAGCAATGCCGATTGTGCCTTTGACTGTTTGACAGCCGCAGCACCGGTCATGGCCTCGATCCGCCGCACGCCCGCGGCCACGGCGGATTCATTTGTGATCATGAAATACCCGATGTCGCCGGTGCGGCTGACATGAGTGCCGCCACACAGTTCAACCGAATACTTTTCGCGAGAGGTTCCGCCCATCGCGACCACGCGAACTTCCTCGCCATATTTCTCGCCAAACAGCGCCAGCGCACCGGCCTCGACCGCGTCATCCGGTGTCATCAACCGCGTTGTTACCTCACTGTTGGCAATAATTCTCTCGTTTACGGCCGCTTCCACCGCCACCACTTCATCATCACTCATCGGTTTCGGGTGGCTGAAATCAAACCGCAGATAGTCCGGGCCGACCAGCGAGCCCTTCTGTGTCACATGATCACCAAGTTCACGGCGCAACGCCTCATGCAAAAGATGCGTCACCGAATGATTGGCGCGCAACCGGGAACGCCGACCGTTCTCAACGTGCAATTCAACCACATCGCCAACGCGAAGCGTGCCCTTGCGGACCGACCCCAGATGGACGATGACATCATCCACCTTCTTTTGTGTATCCCGCACGACAAATTCGTCGCCGTCGGCGGTAAACATCAAACCCGTATCGCCCGCCTGGCCCCCGGACTCACCATAAAACGGCGTCTGGTTGACGAGCACCGCCGCTTCCGCACCATCACCGGCGGCGTCCACGCTGGCACCATCGACGATTATGGCGGAAACGACGCCTTCGGCCTGTTCGGTCGCATAACCGAGGAATTCCGTCGCACCCAGCTTTTCACGCAGGTCGAACCAGACCGTTTCCGTCGCGGCCTCACCCGAGCCACTCCAGCTCTTGCGGGCTTCTTCCCGCTGGCGCGCCATGGCGACATTGAAGCCGGCCAGGTCAACCTGCCTGCCCTGCCCGCGCAGGATATCCTGCGTCAGGTCGAGCGGAAATCCGTAGGTATCATAGAGGCGGAAGGCGACATCGCCCTGCAGGGTGGTTCCGGAGCCCAGTTTGTCGGTTTCATCTTCAAGCAACCGGATGCCCCGCGCCAGAGTCCGGATAAACCGGGTTTCCTCCAGGCGGAGTGTTTCGGTGATAAGCGCTTCGGCGCGCACCAGTTCCGGATAGGCCTGCCCCATCATCTTGACCAGTGCCGGCACCAGCCGCCACATCAGCGGCTCCTGGCTGCCCAGCAGATGAACGTGCCGCATGGCGCGGCGCATGATCCGTCGCAGCACATAGCCACGCCCTTCGTTTGACGGCAACACGCCGTCAGCAATCAGAAAACAGGACGATCGCAGATGGTCGGCAATAACCCGGTGCGACACCGCGCTTTTGCCATCCGGATCAGAATTCGTCAGATGCGCCGAGGCTTCGATGATCGACCGGAACAGGTCTATGGCATAACTGTCATTGGTACCCTGCAGGGTCGCGGTAATCCGCTCCAGCCCCATGCCCGTATCTACCGATGGACGCGGCAGGGCGAGCCGGGTATCGG
>CAXBEC010000371.1:0-3939 GCA_963974145.1 uncultured Alphaproteobacteria bacterium
CCGGTTCATCAGCACATAAGGAATTGCCTGCGCCTGAATAGGCGTTGGCGTGTCATATCCTGCATCTGCAACCGCACGCAGGATATCGTCACTAAGTCCGAGGTCGGAAAATTTCATATAGTCTTTTTTTGTAATGGTTATAGGTGATCCAGACGGATCGTCTAAAGTGCGGCGGATCGTAGGGGGTTAACCCCTTATGTCAACACAATTGCGCTACGATTCGCGGTACTGTGCCATTGAATATGGTGCGAACGGTCAGAAATTAAAGGGAAACGCTAAAATACCACTTCTGCTGGTTCCTGGCCTGTTATGCAATGAAAAGTTATGGTCGCATCAGATCCGTTATCTTGATGATATTGCCGATGTCACGGTAGTCGATACCCTGCAGGATGATACGCTGTCCGGCATGGCCGCGCGCGCTTTGAAGACGGCGCCGGACCGTTTCGCCCTTGGCGGGTTATCCATGGGTGGCTACGCGTTGTTTGAGTTTTTGCGCCAGGCGCCGGACCGAATCGAAAAACTGGCCTTTCTCGATACGTCCGGGCGAGCGGATACAGTAGAACGGACGACCATGCGCCGCGATCTTCTGGCGCTGGCGGAGCAGGGGAAGTTCAACGGGATCTCACCGCGTCTGCTCCCCACATTCCTGCATCCCGACCGGATGAATGACGCGGCGCTCACGCAGGCGGTCATGGCGATGGCGGCGGCTGTTGGTCGGGACGCGTTTATCCGGCAGCAGAAGGCGATCATGGCACGGCCGGACAATCTGCCCTTGCTGGCGGCGGTGCGCGTGCCGACGCTTGTCATTTGCGGTCGGCAGGACCGGGCGACACCACTGGAAATGAGCGAGGAGATCGCATCCGGGATTGCGGGCGCCCGGCTGTGTATTATCGAGGAATGTGGCCACCTGGCCAGTATGGAACGGCCGCACGCCGTTACGGCGCTGATGCGGGACTGGCTGCTGCGGGACTGAGCGCGGCCGTTAGCCGGTCTTCCCCGTCAAACGTCCAGGTCCGTCACGAAGCGGGCGTTCTGCTGGATATAGTTGAAACGGCTTTCCGGCTTGCGGCCCATCAGGGCTTCGACGAATTTTGCCGTATCGCGCGCCTCGACGGCCTGCTCCGGATCAAGTTGGCGCGGGACCTGGACCTGCAACAGGATCCGCTTCGTCGGGTCCATGGTTGTTTCGCGCAGTTGCGCCGGCGGCATCTCGCCCAGCCCCTTGAACCGGCTGACCTCAATCTTGCCCCGGCCGGGGAAGCCGGATTCCATCAACTCGTCCTTATGGGCATCGTCGCGGGCGTAGAGCGACGTCGCCCCCTGGGTCAGCCGGTAGAGCGGCGGCAGGGCGAGGTATAGGTGGCCGCTTTCGATCAGTCCCGGCAGTTCGCGGTAGAAATAGGTCATCAGCAGGGCCGCGATATGGGCGCCGTCGACATCGGCGTCGGTCATGATGATCACGCGCTCATAGCGCAGCTTGTCCACGTCGAAATCGCCCCGTGATCCGCAGCCCAGCGCCTGCAGCAGGTCGCGCAGTTCCTGGTTTCCCGCCAGTTTGTCAGCGGTCGCGCTGGCCACATTCAAAATCTTGCCGCGCAGCGGCAGGATGGCCTGGGTTTCCCGGATACGCGCCTGCTTGGCCGAGCCGCCTGCAGAATCCCCTTCGACAAGGAAAATTTCGGTGCCTTCCGATGTGCTGCGGGTACAGTCGGTCAGCTTGCCCGGCAGCCGCAATTTGCGTGTGGCGGATTTCCGGCTCAGATCCTTGGCCGCGCGGCGGCTCTGTCGGTCCTCGGCGCGTTCCAGCACGTGTTCCAGCAGGTCCGTCGCGGCGGTGGGGTCGTTGGCCAGCCAGAGGTCGAAGTGGTCCTTGATCGCGCCTTCGACCAGCCGGGCGGCTTCCGGCGAGGAGAGCTTTTCCTTTGTCTGTCCCTGGAATTGCGGATCCCGTACGAAGACCGACAGCATGGCGCAGGCGCCGCCGATGATGTCTTCCGCGGTAATCCGCGCGGCCTTCTTGTTGCCGGTCATCTCGCCATAGCCGCGCAGGCTGCGGGCCAGTGCCGTTCGGAAGCCGGCCTCATGGCTGCCGCCCTGTGGGGTCGGGACCGTATTGCAGTAGGAGGAAACGAAGCCGTCCTGGTCCATCGGCCAGCAGATTGCCCATTCGACCTTTCCGGCATCGTCTTCGGCGGCCACCCGGCCGGTGAAGGCATTCGGAGTCATCGTCGGCCGCGCGGCGACAGTTGAGGTCAGAAAATCCGCCAATCCGCCAGGGAAATGCAGTGTTTCGGATGGCGGTGTCTTATCATCGCCGCGCAGAAACTTGGGATCGCAGGTCCAGCGGATTTCGACGCCGCGAAACAGATAGGCCTTCGACCGCGCCATGCGGTACAACCGGTTCGCCTTGAAGGATGGGGCTTCGCCGAAAATTTTCGGATCAGGATGGAACGTGACGGTCGTGCCGCGCCGGTTCTGGACGGCGCCCTCGTCGCGCAGCTTGCCGGTCGGTGTGCCTCGCGAGAACGACTGTACATACAATTTGCGGTCGCGCGCGACTTCAACATCAAGCCGGTCCGACAGGGCGTTGACGACCGAAATCCCGACGCCGTGCAACCCGCCGGAAGTCTGGTAGGCGTCACCGGAAAACTTGCCGCCGGAATGCAGTGTGGTCAGGATGACCTCCAGCGCCGATTTGTCCTTGAACTTCGGGTGCGGGTCGATCGGAATACCGCGGCCGTTGTCGCTGACCGCAAGCGAACCGTCTTCCAGCAGGGTCACGTCGATACGGCTGGCGTGCCCGGCAACGGCTTCATCCATCGCATTATCGATGACTTCGGCGGCAAGGTGATGCAGCGCTGATTCATCGGTGCCGCCAATATACATGCCGGGCCGTCGCCGTACGGGCTCCAGCCCTTCCAGGACTTCGATATCCTTGGCGGAGTAGGAGGTATTGCGGCTGCTTGCCGTATTCTGAAATAGGTCTGCCATGTTGCCATTATAGAATCTGAACCTGCAGAGGCAAGCTCATAGGGTAGCTGAACGGCTCCAGATGCCAATATATGGTAGATGCTCACCGATGCCAGTAAAACCCGCTTTGCGGTCAGGGATTATTCGCGAGTTCCTTGCGGCAGAAGGTTTTGACCCATCTGTCCTCGGTGACGAATTGCGGGAATTCTTCCCAGTAACCTTCGAAACTGGTGACTGATCCCCCACGGAACGTGCCGTTGCGAATATGCGCCATGATATGCCGGACCGTGAAGGTATCGCCATGCCGTCGGCAGATATACCAGGCACCGATTCCGTCGAAATCGAACTGGACATCAATCCTGATCGACCGTGAGGCTTCCTCGCGCTGATAGCAGCGAAAATCGACAGGGCCTCCGTCCGGATCGCGCGGATCGTAGAGGGCGAAAACATATACATCGGCCTGCGTGACGAGACGGCGGATTTCCGTCGCGATCAGGTCTTCCATCACATGTTTCAGATCAGAGGCTTGTTTGTGCATTACATGTTTCCTGATTACGGAAACATAATATTAAAAATTTAAAAACAAAGCAAAAGAAAACAAAGAAAAATTATTTATTATCGTAGAAATAATATACAGAAAAAAAATGTGAATAAATGGCGAGTTAATATAGATTATTACACAGAAATTTTCTGTTATTATTTTAATTTTTAAAAAGTTTTACTTTACGTCTATGTGGAAAAAGAAACCCTCCACAGGGTCGAAAACCGGTAGAATCATGAAGACCGATATGGAGTGACCGGCGATGCGCTATGTGAAACTGGCCCTTGTTCTGATCGCACTGTGCCCTGCGAATGCCGGCGCCGGTGAGGCCGACGTCGTTGGCGTTACGGTCCGGGCTCAGGGCGATGGCCGCTACAGCTTCAACGTCGCCGTTCGGCACGGCGATGACGGCTGGCAGCACTATGCGG
>CAXBEC010000372.1:0-3929 GCA_963974145.1 uncultured Alphaproteobacteria bacterium
GCGGATTGTTCGGAATGGATGACCGCCATCCTGAAATGCAGGTCTTTTTCGGCCGCGACCTCTTCGACGATTTCGCGGACGAAGGCAAGTTGCGGTTCGCTGCCGCCGCCGCCACAGGAACCGACCAGCATCGGGATACCCTGTTCAATCGCGGCTTCCAGCATCAGCGAGATATCGCGCTTCATGGCCTGGCGGGAGACAAAAGGGATGCCTTCGCCGGCCGGGGTCCATGGATCCGCCATCGGCGGCGATGAAGTCGAGCCCCTGCGCCACGCCGCGCCGAAAGGCTTCTTCGGTATAGCCGTAACCCAGCATGCCGGTGGTCGCCATCATGCGCAGCGGCTGCATCGCTTCCCTCCCAGGATAGTGCGGCGCTAGACTAGCGCGGGAAATTTGCGGTGGCCAGACGGCCCCGGACAATGACAGGGAAGTAGACGCCATGACCGATGAACCAATCCTGCTCTGCGAAGACACCGATGGCATTCGCCTGCTGACACTCAACCGGCCGCGCCAGATGAACGCGCTCAGCGCCGCGCTGACGGCGGAAATCATTGCGGCGGTCGACGCGGCGGAGGCCGATGACGCGGTCGGGGTGGTTATCATGGCGGGTAACGAGCGGGCGTTTTCCGCCGGCGCCGACCTGAAGGAAGCGGAAGCGAACCGGAACATGGATGCCGCGGCGGCACGCCGCCATGGCGAAGCATCCGGGCTGTTGTATGAAATCGGTGCGCGCACCGACAAGCCGATCATCGCGGCGGTGCGCGGCTATGCGCTGGGGGGTGGCTGTAATCTCGCGATATCCGCAGACATGGTCGTCGCGGGCGAGGGGGCGGTCTTCGGCTATCCGGAAGTCAAGCGCGGCATCGCGGCGACGGCGGTGACGCCGGGGCTGGTGCACCGCATCGCGCCCAAGGCGGCCTTCGAACTGATGACCCTGTGTGAAAATGTTCCGGCCCAACGGGCCCTGGCGCTCGGCATGATCAACCGCGTTGTCGCCGACGATGCGGTGCTGGGGGAAGCCATGGCCATGGCGCGGGTCCTGGCCGGTTACGACCGCGAAGCCCTGATGGCGACCAAGCGGGTGTTCCGGAAATCTACGGAACTGGGCCTGTCGCAGGCGCTGGCGATGGCGCGGGAAACAGCCTTGCTGGTGCGGGCGAACAAATCTTCCTGAGCCCGGTAACGCTAGCCCGATGTCACAATCTACCTGTGAAATGTGCCGTTAAGGAGTTGACGATATATAAAATGCTATGATTCCGTCTGAAGCTAACGCGGAACGGCACTTTTCGACGAGGCAGACAGCATATGTTGACGCCAGAAATTTCAAAGGACGACGGGATCCGACTGCGGCTTCTCGCGAAATACGATGTGTTGGATACGTCCCGGGAAGAAGTGTTTGACCGGATTACGCGAATCGCCAGCAAAGTTGCCGGCGTGCCCATTTCCCTGATCAGTCTCGTCGATGAGGAACGGCAGTGGTTCAAGTCGCGATACGGGCTCGAGACGGAAGAAACCCCGCGGGATATTTCCTTTTGCGGACATGCCATTCACGGCAACGAGCCATTCGTCGTGCCCGACGCCAGCCAGGATGAACGGTTTGCGGATAACCCGCTGGTATCCGGTGGTCTCGGTATTCGCCTGTATGCGGGCGTGCCGCTGAAAGTCGCGAGCGGCGCCAATCTGGGCACGCTTTGCGTCATCGACAAGGTGGCGCGAAATCTGGAGGCGGACGAGATCACCGCGCTCCGCGACCTGGCGGCAATCGCGGTACGGGAACTCGAATTGCGCAAACTGGCCCTGACAGACTCGCTGACCGGGGCGTTTAACCGCCGGATGCTGGAACGAATAGGTGCAATGGAGCTATCCCGCGCCCGCCGGCATGAAGAGTATTTCTGCTATGCCGTACTGGACCTGGACCATTTCAGGGGTGTCAACGACACCCATGGGCATGATGGCGGTGATCTGGTGCTGGCGAATATCGCGGAAATCTGTGCGCGGCATTTGCGTCGGGAAGATTCCCTGTTTCGTCTCGGTGGTGAGGAATTCGGTATTCTGTTTGCCAATGCCGGGCTGGAGGAAACCAAGCAGACCCTGACCCGGTTGTTGCGGGATATCGAGTCGAATCCGACCGCGGTCGACGGCAAGGATATTCATATGACCGCGAGTATTGGCCTGACGGAATTCTGGCCGGGCGAAACATCAATGAACGACATTGCCGGGCGGGCGGACGCCGCACTTGACGACGCCAAGAAAGCGGGCCGCAACGTCGTCATGATCGGCTGAGGCGCCACAGGTCACCATCTGGCACTCGCGGCTGGAAGCTGCCTATACTTCCCGCACCACAAACGGGAGGACAGGCATGGCGCTCAGCGACAGCGATCGCGACTCATTCATGAAACTGCAGAGCGGGCATATCAGCGATGCCATGGAGGGCATGGGCCTGCCGCGCACGGTGCTGCACGGCTATACCTATCTCGGCACGCCGGGCGCGAAAATGGTCGGCACGGCCTTTACCGTGCAGCAGGCGCCGAAGCATGTGACGGCCGGGCGGATGGATCCGCTGGTGAAACACGCGCAGGTTTCGGGCGAACTGGCGGCGGCAGGCGACGTGGTCGTCATCGATGCGGGCGGCCGCACCGATACCGGCACCTGGGGCGAAAACCACTGCATGCGGGGCGGGGCGCGGGGTGTTGCCGGTGCGGTCATCAATGGCGCGACCCGCGACGCGCATGAAATCCGCGGGCTTGATTTTCCCGTCTTCTGCCAGGGCTTCTCGCCGGTGAAAAGCCAGTGGGACCTGGAGACCGTCAGCCTGCGGACACCCTTGACGATCGGCGGCGTGCAGATCCGTCAGGGCGATATCGTCTTCGGCGACGAGACCGGCATCATCATCGTGCCGCCGGAAATGAAGGACGAGATCATCGCCGCGGCAATGGCGATCCACGACAAGGAAGCGGAATACGCGAAACAGTTCGACCGCTAACAGCGGCGATATGAAAGGGAAAACGGAATGAAACTCTATCTGGTGCATCACGCCCATGCGGTAACGGCGGAAGAGGACCCGGCCCGGCCATTGAGCGATCAGGGCCGCATCGAGTCCGACCGGTTGGGCGACCGGCTGAAAGCCTTTGGCGCGGCGCCCGTCCGCATCCTGCACAGCGACAAGCTGTGGACCCAGCAGACGGCGGAACGCATCGGCGACCGGCTTGGGCTGCGCGACCGCGTGACGCTCGCGAAATACGGCATCGGCACGGGCGACGACCTGGCCCCCTTCATGAAGGAAATCGAAAAGGGTGAAGACCTGATGATGACCGGGCATGTGGATTACCTCGTTCGTTCCGCGGCGCGGCTGCTCTGCGGCGACGAAGGGCGCATGGGGGTCGAGTTCAAGCCGGGCAACGGCACGGTCTTCTGCCTGGAAGGCAGCGGGAATCGGTGGGCGGTGACCTGGGGCTGGCGACAGGATCAGCTCGCTGCGTGATCCTGCTCGCGGTTTCGGTGTAACGCTGTGCGGTGTTCACGTAGTGCTTTCTGTTGAAATCCGCTATCTCCTTGTCTTTGCTTCGGAATCGGTTAACATTAGATCCGGGGAATCACGACACACTGGCGATAAACCCTGAAAACAGGGTAATCCGAAACGCCGGAATTAGTCGGACGGACAGCAGCGATGGGGCAAGAGGAGACAGAATAATGCGGTATCTTGCACTGTTGGCCGGACTGGCCATGACGACCATATCCTTCCAGACTCAAGCGGAACCCATAGGTGTGGACATCGGTGGTGGCGGCCCTGGTGGTGATCCGGGCATTGTTGTCAATTTCCGCGGTACCTGTACCGTTGACTGCAATTTCGATAGCGCAACGGCTGAGGCGCAACTGGGGCTCACCGGATATACGTTCGGCGATGCACTCGCGTTAAGCAACGTTACGTC
>CAXBEC010000373.1:0-3913 GCA_963974145.1 uncultured Alphaproteobacteria bacterium
AGGGAAGGGCTGCGATAGGCCTCGATACCGGCATTCCGCAGGGATGCGACAACCTCGTCGACGGATCGGTTGTCGGCGGCGCGGTTAACCCCGAAATCCGGTGCGGCACCGGCACCGGTCCGCTGCAGCAGGGTGATCGACTGGTGAAGGACCGCTTTCGGGCTGACGCCGACCAGGGGTAGCAGCAGGCCGCCAAGTAACGCGACAATGGCCATGGCCGCTGCAGACAGGGCCAGGTTGCGCTGTAATTGTCTCGGTATGGACATGGTGATGGCCGCCAGGACGGCCAGGGTGATCGCTACCGAAGTGTAGACCAGTTCGAAGAAATTGATCTGCGGTATATTGATCAGACGGTATACCGCATAGGCGCCAAAACATGCGGAAACGACCAGAAAGAACAAACGTTCCGGGCGAATAGTAACGCGTAGATCAGGCATTCTGCTCAGGCCGCGTCGGCGATTTCTACCCAGACAGGGGTGTGGTCGGACGCTTTCTCCCGGCCTCGTGGCTTGCGGTCGATTTCGCAGGCGATCAGACGGTCGGCGGCCTGCGGCGACAGAAGGTGATGGTCGATCCGCACGCCTTCATCCCGCGACCAGCGGCCGCGCTGGTAGTCCCAGAAGCTGTATGCGCCGATTTCATTGTGCAGGCTGCGCCAGGCCTCGGTCACACCCATGTTCAGGATTGTACGGAACCGGGCCCGGGATTCCGGTCGGCACAGTGCGTCATCGGCCCAGCCTTCCGGGTCGTACACATCACCGTCGCCCGGAACGATATTGAAATCACCGCTGAGCACGAAGGGCTGTTCGGAAGGCAGGAGCGTGTCGCGGACATGGGCGATCAGCCGGTCCATCCAGGCGAGCTTGTAGGGAAACTTATCCGAATCGGTCGGGTTGCCATTGGGCAGATAGATCGAGGCGACGCGGAGGTCACCGATGGTGGCTTCGATGTAGCGGGCCTGTTCGTCGCTGCCGTCACCGGGCAGGCCGATCCGGATATCCTCTATCGGCAGTTTCGAGAGGATGGCGACGCCGTTATAGCTTTTCTGCCCGTGGATGGCGGTCTGGTAGCCCAGCGCGGAGATTTCCAGCCCGGGGAAATCCTCCGTCACCGTCTTGATTTCCTGCAGCAGGGCGACGTCCGGCGCGGCTTCTTCCAGCCATTCGAGGACGCGCGGCAGGCGCGCTTTGACCGAATTGACGTTGAATGTGGCTATTTTCACGGGTTTTTGCGCAAATCAGGTCGAAAAAGACGTGCCGCAGCCACAGGACGTGACCGCATTGGGATTGTTGATCTGGAAGGACGAGCCCACCATGTCATCGACATAATCGATCTGGCTGCCACTGAGCAGGCCCATCGATACGTCGTCGATCACTACCTTGACCTCGTCATCGCCGAAGATCAGGTCATCATCGGCAACGGTGCTTTCGAAGTCGAATCCGTACTGGTAACCGGCGCAGCCGCCGCCCGATACGGTCACCCGCAGCATGGCGTCGGGCTTGTTTTCCGCTTCGAAAATCTGGGCCAGGCGTGCGCGGGCGGATTCCGAAATCGTAAATTGTGCCTCACCCGTCAGGGTTTCGGTCGCGAAGGGGTCGGACATGCTATTCTCCAGTAATGCCGCACACAGTATACCATAGCCAATGTAGGGTGCTAACCCTCCCTTTCAATTGGACATTTTTCCATAAGGAGAATCGTGAATGAATTTTTCGCTGGCGCCTTATGCGACGGATGCCGCGAAAAGCCGGAGCCGCGCCCATCCAGAGCCGGAAAGCCGCCATCGTACGCCGTTTCAGCGCGACCGGGACCGGATCATCCATTCGACGGCGTTCCGCCGCCTGAAGCACAAGACCCAGGTCTTCGTGGCGCCGGAAGGCGACCATTACCGCACCCGGCTGACCCACAGCCTGGAGGTGGCGCAGATTGCCCGCTCCCTCGGCCGCACGTTGCGGCTGGACGAGGACCTGTGCGAGGCGTTGGCGCTGGCGCATGATTTCGGCCACCCGCCCTTCGGCCATGCGGGAGAGGAGGCGCTGGACGAGGCGATGGGGGCTTTCGGCCGATTCGACCATAACGAACAGACCCTGCGCGTTCTCACCATGCTGGAAAGGCGATACCCGACGTTCGACGGGCTGAACTTGTGTCGGGAAACGCTTGAAGGCATCGCCAAGCATAACGGGCCGGTCGAATCGCCGTCGCCCACCTTGCGGGAGATTGACCGGGCTTTCCCGCTGGCACTCGATACATTCCCGGGGCCGGAAGCCCAGGTTGCCGCCATTTCCGACGATATCGCCTATAACAATCACGACCTCGACGACGGGTTGCGGGCGGGCGCCTTCACGGTGGATGACCTGCGCGAGGTGCCCCATGTCGCGGCGGTCTTTGCCCGGGTGCGCGCGGAATACCCCGATATTGCCGAAACCCGGCTGGTGCATGAAGCGGTGCGGCGGCTGATCGGGGACATGGTGGAGGATGTCCTGGCGGAGACCGGGCGGCGGATCGCAGGCGCGGCGCCGGAATCGGTCACGGATATCCGGAATCTGACGGAAGCTGTGGTTGCGTTCTCTCCGTCGATGAGCGAAAAGGAGCGCACGCTGAAAGATTTCCTGTTTCGGCATATGTACCGGCACGAGGCGGTCGTTGAACAGACGGGACGAGCGCGTGTCGTAGTGAAGCAGTTGTTTGAAATGTTTATCGGAAATCCACAGAAACTGCCGCTGGAATGGCGCCGCGCGGCCTCATCGCCGAATTCGCCGGAAACCGCACGGATCGCCGCCGATTACATCGCGGGGATGACCGACCAGTACGCGCTGCGGGAGCATCGCCAATTGATCGAAAAGAATTGTTGACGCCATGAATGTCTTTACTGAGTACCGCACCGAAATCACCCGCGTCCTGGAAGAGCTGGCGACAGACGGTACCCTGCCGGCGGGACTCGACCTGTCGCGGATTTCGGTCGACCCGCCGCGCGATGCGGCGCATGGCGACATGTCGACCAATGCGGCGATGGTGCTGGCCAAGCCGGCGGGCATGAAGCCGCGCGACCTGGCAACAAAGATCGTGGAGAAACTGGCGCAATCGCCGGGTGTGGAATCGACCGATATCGCCGGGCCGGGATTCATAAACCTGCGGCTCGACACGTCGGTCTGGCGGCGCTGCCTCACCGATGTTCTGGAATCCGGTACGGCATACGGCAATTCGGATATTGGCGCCGGGGAGGCGGTGAATGTCGAATTCGTTTCCGCCAATCCGACCGGGCCGATGCATATCGGCCACGCGCGAGGCGCGGTTTTCGGCGATGTTCTGGCCGCCTTGCTGGATAAGGCCGGCTATGCGGTGGCGCGCGAATATTACATCAACGACGCGGGCGAGCAGGTGAACGTGCTCAGCCGTTCGGCCTATCTGCGCTACCGGGAAGCGCTGGGCGAGGATATCGGTGAAATCCCCAGCGGGCTGTATCCGGGCGATTATCTGGTTCCGGTCGGCAAGGCGCTGGCGGAACAATATGGCGACCGCTGGCTCGACAGTCCGGAAGAAGACTGGCTGCCGGAACTGCGCGCCTTCACCATCGACCGGATGATGGACATGGTGCGCGCGGATCTGGAGGCCTTCGGCATACGTCACGATGTCTTCACGTCCGAACGCAGGCTGGTCGAGGAAGGCAAGGTGGATGCGGCGCTGAATACCCTGTCTGAGCGGGGGCTTATCTATAAAGGCGTGCTGGAGCCACCGAAGGGCAAGCAGCCGGATGACTGGGAGCCGCGTGAACAGACCCTGTTCCGGGCGACGGATTTCGGGGACGAGGTTGATCGGCCGCTGGTGAAATCCGACGGCAGCTGGACCTATTTTGCATCCGATATCGCCTATCACCTGGACAAGTACCAGCGCGGCGCAAAGGCGCTGATCGATGTCT
>CAXBEC010000374.1:0-3912 GCA_963974145.1 uncultured Alphaproteobacteria bacterium
CCCGCCGCATCGATATTGTCCTTGATGGCAAAGGGAATGCCCCATAACGGCTTCGCGGCAGGATCGAAGGGACCCAGTTGCTGCGCGGTAGCGATGGCCGTGTCCCGGTCGACCAGATAAAGAAAAATGCCGGGGTCACCGACAGCGTCGATCCGGCGGTAAGCTTCGGATACGATATCCGACGGCTGAACGCCTGACCGGTACGCGTCACGCAGGTCCCGGAAGGTGAAGGGAAGGTTCTGGAGGTCGCGCGCGGTCACGATGATGCGTCCCCGGTATTGTGAAATTCGATCGGCCGAGCCCATTGAATCAGCACAATGCACCCGTCATCGGACGCGACGGCGTGGTCGGAGCCCTCCTGGTTCAGGATCAGCGTGCCCGGCCCGTAAGTACCATTGTCATCGCGTTGCGCGCCTTCCAGCACCAGAACCGTTTCCAGCCCCTTGTGGGTGTGGCGCGGCACCTGGGCACCGGGCGAATAGCGCAGCATGGCAACCGCCGGCTCACCCTCCAGCAGGCGGCATATTTCGATACCGTCGCGGAAGGGCTCGAATACATGATCCACACTGTTGCCGCTGAGGATCTCGTCCACGTTGACCGGCTTAACCATGAAGGGCCTGCACGATCCGGTCGGTCGTTGCGGTCCAGCCCACGATCGCGCCCTGTGCTGTCATCATCTGCAGTGCGGCCTCCTTGAATTGAGGGAAATAGTGTTCTGTTGCGGGGGTCCAGGTTGTCATGCCAGCCCCTCCACAAGGGTCGCGCTGTCCGATACGCTGCCAAACACACCGCCCTGCATCTTCACCATCTTCAGCGCGGCATCATGATTGCCCGGATCCGTCGCCGCGCAGCAATCCGCCAGGATCAGGCACTCAAACCCTCGGTCATTGGCCTCGCGCATGGTCGTGTGGACACAGACATCGGTGGTAATGCCGGTTAGCACGATGTTTTCAATACCCCGGGTCCGCAGCATCAGTTCCAGGTCAGTCGCGCAAAAACTGCCCTTGCCCGGCTTGTCGATGACCGGCTCACCGGGCTCCGGTGCCAGTTCGTGGATGATCTCCCAACCAGGCTCCCCGCGGACCAGGATCCTGCCGCAGGGACCGGGGTCGCCGATACCGGCGCCCATCTGGCGCGACCGCCACCGTTTGTTGGCGGGCAGGTCGGACAGGTCCGGACGGTGCCCTTCGCGGGTATGGATGATGTGGTAGCCCTTGTTGCGCATCGCTGTCAGAACCCTGGAAATTGGTTCGATCGGTGCGCGGGTCAGGCTCAGGTCGTAGCCCATGGAATCGACATATCCGCCGGCGCCGCAGAAGTCTGTCTGCATGTCAATGACGATCAGTGTCGTATTTTCAGGCCGAAGGTCGCCGTTATACGGCCAGGGGTAAGGGTCGGCGTTGATCGTGCTCATTCCGTGCCTCCTCACCTTGTAAATCTCGACGCAGCCAGCGCGTGTGCGGTCAAACGTGGCGCAATCAGCATGCCGAATGTGAGGACATGGGGACGGCGCAGAACAGATTCTTGCCCCACGACACGCCGACCGACTGCAACGCTGATTCCAAAACTTGCAGATGTAACTGATGATGTCTTGTGCTAATAAATTTCCATACCGATGTTAAAAAGTCATCACTAGGAGATCCGGCCCATGCGTTATCTTGTTTCAGCCCGATACATCGATGCTGTCGTCAAGGCCGGGTCCATCCGCCAGGCGGCGGAAGCGCTGTCCATAACGTCCGCGGCGTTGAACCGGCGCATTCTCGCCATGGAGGCGGAACTTGGCGTACAGATTTTTGAGCGCCTGCCCCGCGGCGTCAGGCTGAGCAGCGCCGGCGAACTGCTAATCCAGTTGTTTCGTCGGCAAATGTCGGACATGGAGCGGGTCAAGTCACAGATCGCGGATCTTACGGGCGTTCGCCGCGGCCATGTTTCCATTGCCTGCAGCCAGGCTCTGTTGCCCTATTTCCTGCCGGAACAGGTGGCTGTTTACCGCAAGGAGCACCCGCAGGTGACGTTCGGCGTGCATCTGCGCGACCGTGAGGCGGCGGAACAGGCCCTGGCGGATTACACGGCGGACCTGGCGATTGTGTTCGAACCAGTGCGCATGTCCGAATTCCACACGCTGATCAGCGTGCGACAGCAGGTACACGCAGTGATGTCATCGGATCACCCCCTGGCGAAAAAGAGTACCGTACGGCTGAGCGAATGCGTGATGTATCCCGTTGCATTGCCGACCCGTCGCTACGGTGTACGCCATCTCCTCGACATGGCCACCCAGGGATCGAATCTAAGCCTCGAACCCGCAGTGGAATCAGACAGTTTCGAGTTTCTGCGCTATCACGCCGTCGCGGAAAACATCATCACTTTCCAGATACCGGTCGGCCTGACAACCGGAAACGCCGCCGGCACCATGGTGTCTCGCCCCGTCGACCGGCGCGACGTGCCGGCCGGCCTGATATACATGGGTCAACTCAAAGGCCGCACGCTACCGGTCGCCGCCGCACGGTTTGCCGCGCAACTGACCGCAACCCTGGCCAACCGTTACGAGGTGATGTGATGTTGCCAATCGGCCCTTACACCAGCTCTTCCATCCATTTGCGCAATTTATACGCCGTCGTTGTCTGATCGACATCGACATCCGAGAATTTTATGGGCACGCCATCCGCAATGTCGTTCTTGAGTTTGACATTATGGGCGAGGCCCAGCGGGAGGTAGCCGGCCGCTAACGATGCCTTGCCCGGGCGCAGGCCGCCGGTGACTGTGTAGCCCCCTTCCCCGTCAAGGATTTCCCCTGCCGCCAGATCGCGCTTAGCCGTTGCGACGACATCACCGTTGAAGGTCGTGGCGACGCCGGTCGGTTCACGGCGCAGCCCAACCGAGGCGACCGATATCGGCAGTTCCAGACCGATCAGGTGCCATCGCTTGTAGAGCGACGTATAGCGGCCGCTCGTATCCGTAAGCACCTTATATTCCTGGAAGCAATTGCGCTCGTATTCCGTTTCGCCCTCGAACACGACCCAGACACCCTGACGAACGTCATAGGGCACCGGTTCACCGTCAAGTGTCAGCGACGAGGCGACTTCCACCATGCCCTTGTGATCAAGGCAGCCGCCTTCCGATTGGGGGCGCATGATATTGGCCAGGTCTTCCGCGCCGCCGACCGGGAATAGCAGACCGTTTTCCGGAACGTCGAGCCCGGTCGCGTTGGCAATCGCGGCTGACTCGATGGCCGGTTTTGAGCCATCCAGAAATGAGTTGAACATCTTGGGGTTCAGCCGTCCTCGTTCGGCGACCTCGCGGGTGATGCCCCAATGATCCCAAATTGTTTCAGGCGTAGATTTGCGGAATTCCGGTAACCATTTATGACCGCGGCCGGCCGCGACAACATTGAACCCGCAGGTGCGCGCCCAGTCGACAAGATCGCAGGTCAGCGCCGGCTGATCGCCATACGCCATGGAGTAGATAACGCCGGCTTCCTTCGCCTTGGCCGCAAGCGCGTACCCGCAGAATGCATCCGCTTCCACGGTGACGTTGATGACATCCTTGCCGTTGCGAAAGGCCTCCAGCACGTGATCGATTGCCGCAACGGGTGAACCCGTGCATTCGATGACGATATCGATCCGCGGATGGGCGACCAGGCTTCGCCAGTCATCGCCCACATGGGTCGCCCCGCTCTGCGCGGCGCTGTCTAAGGAGACAGCGGCAAACCGTTCCGGCGCCCAGCCAACGAATTCCATGTTCGACCGGGCATTCGCCGGCGACAGGTCCGCGACTCCGATCAGATGAATGCCTTCAATCTTTCGGACCTGGGACAGGTACATCGACCCGAACTTGCCGGCACCGATCATACCCACCCGGATCGGGTCCCCGTTTTCTGCGCGTTCTTTCAGTTTTGTGTAAAGGTTCATTTGA
>CAXBEC010000375.1:0-3912 GCA_963974145.1 uncultured Alphaproteobacteria bacterium
TTTACCTGGCCTCGACGAACTGCCCCATCCGGTCGCCGTCGCGATCGCCCGCGCTACGCCGCGCCGTCGGGAACAGCAGACGGACAACCGTCCCCTCACCCAGCGCGCTGTCGATCTCCAGCGTGCCATGGTGCAGTTCCATGAAGGCCTTGACCAGTGGCAAGCCCAACCCGGTGCCCCGGTGCCCCCGGGTCATGGCGCCTTCGACCTGGCCGAATGTGGCCAGCGCCTTGGGCAGATGCCGTGGATCCATGCCGATGCCCGTGTCGCGCACCTCAATCCGCACGCCGGCACCTTCCGGTGGCGGGATGGCAACGACAACGTCGCCGCCGGCGGGGGTAAACTTGACGGCGTTGGACAACAGGTTGATGAGAATTTGTTTCAGCATCCGTTCATCGGCACGCATTTTCGGCATGTCATCGGGAATTTCGGCGCGCAGGCAAATTCCGGCATCGTGTGCGCGCGGCCCCATCAGCCGAAGCGCACTCTCGACAATGCTTTCAAGGCCCACTTCCTCAATATGCGGTTCGAAAGCGCCGGCTTCGACCTTCGACAGGTCCAGAATGTCGTTGATCACTTCGAGAAGATGGCCGCCCGCGAGACCGATATCCCTGATCCGCTCCTGCTGCAGCGCCGGAACAGGGCCGTAGATCCCGGTTTCCAGGGCGTTGGAGAATCCGATGATCGCATTGAGGGGTGTGCGTAATTCATGGCTCATATTGGCCAGAAATTCGGACTTGGCCCGGTTGCTGAACTCCGCGGATTCCCGGGCCAGTTCCAGTTGCCGTTCCGTTTCCTTGAGTTTCGAGATATCGGTGCCGATTGAACCGATCTGGGTGATAACGCCCTCGCTGTTGAAGACCGGAAATTTTGTGACCAGCGACTGATAGCGCTTGCCGTTGGGCAACAGCGTGTCGCGCTCTTCGGTTATGGTTATGCCCTGTTCATACACTTGCTGATGATGCCGTTGCGCCTTGCCGGCGTGATCCCGGGTTGACGCACCATGGCCGATCGTGCCCTGCAGGTCGTCCGGAGCGAGGCCTCGCGCACGTGAAAAGGCTTCATTGACGAGCAGATTCCGGCCTTCCATATCCCGGAGAACGATCATCGCCGGGGCGTTATCGATGAACGAGCGCAACAGCGCCTCTGTTTCACGCAATGCCGCTTCGACCCGTCTGCTTTCGGTTATATCCATGCGGAGACCGGCCCGGCCTCCCGATGCGGTCTTGTACTCCATAATCCGAAGATAGCGGCCGTTGGCAAGCTGAGACTCCCTTGGCCCCGCGGGGTTCCGGTGCGCTGCCATGCGTTCTGCAAGCCATTCTTCCTCACGCCCGACGGCGGCCGGGACCATTCCGGAATAGGCATATGCGCGCGACCAGTCCGCGACATGGACACCCGGCGCCAGCATTTCCGATAGCGGCGCAAAAATTTCACGATACTTCTGGTTGCAGACGACGATACGGTCATCCGCGTCATACAGGATGAACCCTTCGGAAAGCGTTTCGATTGCCTCAGCAAGCTGGTCTTGCGCGGCTTGTGCTTTCCGTTCGGCCGTGACGCGGGCCGTCGCGTCCGTGCCGGAGCCGCGATAGCCCCGAAAACGGCCTTCTTCATCGAAGAGCGGTTTGCCGGTGAACGTCAGGTAAACGATTTCGCCCCCCGGTTTCGGATGGAACTGTTCGACGTTCTGGAATGGCCGATGCGCGGCGATATCGTCCTGATGGCGGCGCCACGTCTCGGGGTCGGCGCTCTGTCCGAACCCGCTCTCCCCGCATGTCTTGCCCAGCAGAGTTTCGACCGGTATTCCGGAGATTTCCGCAAAACCGGGCGAAATGAATGAAAAGCGTAGATTTTCGTCCATTTCCCAGAAGAAACCTGACGCTGCACAGACAAAATCCTCGAGTCGGGCCTCGCTTTCCCGCAACGCGTCTTCCAGCCGCCGGCGTTCCGTAATATCGCGCAGGAAGATGGAACAGGCCGCTTCCCCGCCCGACCGGATCTGCGATACAGCGACCTCTGCCGGGAAAATTCGCCCGTCTTTGCGCAAGGCGGAAACTTCGCGCCATGCAGCCGGGGAACGGCTGACGTCACTTTCCAGATTGCGAAACGATGAAAGGTGTTCGTGGCGCGTCGCCTGAGAGAGTTCCGGAACAAACGCATCCAGCAGCAGGCCGACCGCCTCTTCCGCGGTACAGCCGAAAATCACACCGGCGCTTCTGTTGAAGGAGATTACGCGTTGATGCCGATCCACTATGATAATCGCGTCGCTCGCGTTATCCATGATATTTGACAGCCAATCACAGCAATCCTCCGGCATGACAGGCTCCACCCGTTCTATTCAGCCCTGCGTAGTCCTTCTTTTTGCCATAGCAACATTAAATTTCACTTAAGCGCCTAGTGGAGGCTGGTTTCATCTTCCGCATAGCCGGCAAGCCGGTCGAGATCACAGACGGTGATGTATCCCCGTTCGCGCATGGCGATGAGGCCAAGCATCTTGAAGCGACTGAAGGTACGGCTGACGGTTTCCGTGGTCAGTCCCAGATAGTCGGCAATGTCGCTCCGGGTCATCGGGACAAACAGGCGCGTGGGGTCCTGATCCTGTTCTTCCTGGCGTTCCGACAGATGCAGCAGAAAAGTAGCCAGCTTTTCAACGGCCGATTTGCGGCCAAGCAGCAGCATCTGGTTCTGCGCGGTTACCAGTTCGTGGCTGGTCCATTGCAGGAAGCGGCGGGCAAGTGCAGGATACAGGTTCATGGACTGGTCTAGGGTGGCACGCGGATAGCGGCGCAATCGGGCGGCCGTGACGGTTTCCGCCGTATAGCCGTTGCGCTCGCCGATATTGATGCCGAAAAGCTGCCCCGGATACACAAACCCGGTAACCTGCCGTCGGCCGTCCGCGGTCAGTTTGGACAGGATGACGACGCCTTCGGTGACTTCATAGATATTCTCATTCTCGTCACCTTCCATGAAGACCGTGGCATGCGCGCCAAAATTTTGCAGACTGCTGGCCTCGTTCAACCGATCCTGCAATTCCGCCCGAAGGCCGAGGCAGACAACAGAATTAACCGCTATAGTTGCGTCTGTCGTCACTGCATGCGCAAGCATTGTCTTTTCCCTTTCAATCCATGCCCGGTGGCATATGTTCTTGAAAGGCAGTTAAGCATCGCCGTGTCACGGGCATTTGTCAGGATGACGGTATTCGGGGATGATTTGGAAACGGTTTGTAACAGTCTGTGTCAATGGGGTGGAACAGGGGCGGATGCCGGGTGCCAAGAATATCCTGATCGTCGACGATGACCGGCGCGTCCGCGACATGCTGTGCCGTTATCTGGCGCAGGAAGGCTTCAACGCCACCGGTGTCGAGGACGGCAAGGCAATGCGTCAGCATCTCGCCGCAAACCGGGTCGACATGGTCCTGCTCGATCTCATCCTGCCTGGCGAGGACGGGCTGTCCCTGTCACGGGAATTGCGCGCGACATCGGAGATGCCGATCATCATGCTCACCGGCAAGGGGGACCCGATAGACCGGGTCATCGGGCTGGAGGTCGGCGCCGACGATTACATCACCAAACCCTTTCATCTGCGCGAGGTACTGGCCCGGATTCGCAGCGTCCTGCGGCGGTCCGACGGTCGACAACGGGCAAGCCCCGAAGCGGAACCCGATGCGGGGAATAGTTGCGACGGCGAGCATGCTGCCGGGAGCGACAGCAGCGACGGGGAACGCCTCGCCTTCGCCGGCTGGCAGTTGGACCTGATCGCCCGCAACCTGCAGGCGCCCGACAGGTCACCAGTATCGCTGACCACGGGGGAGTTCAACCTGCTGACGGCATTCGTGAAACGGCCGAACCGCCCGCTGGACCGGGACCAGCTGATGGACCTCCTGCAGGGGCGCGACTGGGCGCCCTATGA
>CAXBEC010000376.1:0-3911 GCA_963974145.1 uncultured Alphaproteobacteria bacterium
TCCGGTGCGGTCTGGAAATAGCTCGTGCGCAACGTCGACTGGATGAGGTTCCGGTAGAGGCGCAGGATCCGGTCTTCATCCAGGTTCGAGACCCGCTCCAGTTCCTGTTCGATCGCCAGCAGCAGGCGCTCCGCCAGACCTTCGCGATCACCGTCAAAATCCGGATCGAAGCGCAGCTTGAAGAGCCGGATCATCAGCCGTACCAGGTCCGGATGACGTGCCAGCGTGGCTTCGACATACGCCTGGCTGAACGGGATTCCGGTCTGGTGCAGGTATTTGCAATAGGCGCGCACAATAACAACTTCGCGCCATTCCAGGCCGGCGATCAGGACGAGGCGGTTGAAGCCGTCATCCTCCATCTCGCCGCTCCAGATCCGTGCGAAACTGTCATGGAATACGTCACGGATGGCATTCACGTCCGCGACCGCGCCACCCCCGCTGACCAGGCCGAAATCATGCATGTAGACCGGCCGGTCGCCGCCATCGGGATAGACCACCGACGGTTCCTCGCTGACAACCTTGAGCCCCATATTCTCCAGCCGGGGCAGCATGTCGGACAGGGCAATCGGGTCGCCGGCGTTATAGATCTTGAAGGACAGCGCATTACCGCTGTCTTCAATCTTGCGATACAGGTTCATGCCAAGGCTGCCGCTCTCGAGCGCGTCCTCGATCCGGTCGATATCGTGAACGGCCGTCTTGGCGCTGTAGGAATCCTGATAACCGGCGTCGAATGCCACGCTATATTTCTTGTGCAGCTGGGTGCCGCGCGCTTCGCCGAGATGTTCCACCAGCGCCTGCTTGAGCTTGTCCTCCCAGCTTCGCGCGGCTTCGACCAGGCGGGCCTCGATCTCCGCGACATCGAATTCAGGTACCGCGCCCGGTGTCGTCTTTGCAACGAATTGCAGGCGGCCCAGCGGGTCATCCGCCATATGCATGTTGAAGGCACGCACCGGTCCGCCGAACGCCTTGGACAGGATCGATTCGAGCCGCAGCCGCAGCGTGGTGCTCATCCGGTCTCGCGGCAGGAAAACGGTCGCGGAAATATAACGCTCAAAGGGATCACGGCGCACGAACAGGGCAATCCTCGGCCGTTCATGAAGCTGCACGACCGCATGGGCGACTTCGGTCAGGTCCTCGACGCTGCTCTGAAACAGTTCGTCGCGCGGATAGTCCTGCAACACATGCATCAACGCCTTGCCGTTATGCCCGTTGGGATCGAACCCGGAATTCCGGATAACGCTTGTGACCTTGTCGCGCAGCATGGGAATCTGCATCGGCGACTGGCTGTAGGCGGCGGAAGTCAGCAGACCGGCAAACAAATGTTCGCCAATAACGGTTCCGGTATCGTCGAACAGTTTGATCGCGACCGTATCCATATGCACGCTGCGATGCACGGTCGCCCGCTGTGTCGTTTTCGATATGACCAGCAGTTCGGGCCGGCGTACAAAATCCTGCACGGCCTTCGACTGTTCGCCAAGAATGCGCAGCCCTTCAAAGACCTCGACCTCAGGGTCCCGGAGAACGCCGAGACCGGACCCGGAAATCACCGCCATCCGCGCGCGCTTGCCGGTCCCGGTGAAGTCCAGCTTGCGATATCCCAGGAACGTGTAGTGATCATCGTAAAGCCATTCGAGGAAGGCAACCGCTTCGCTGATTTCCTGTTTTGCCAGTTTCGGCGGATCGGTCTTCAGGCGGGTCAGTTCGTCATGGATCTTCTGGCGCATCGGCGCCCAGTCCTCCACCGCGGCGCGGACATTGCCCAGCGCCTTCCGTAACTGTCCTTCCAGTTCCTTTAGCGCGGCCCCGTCGGGCTGTGCATCGATCTGGACGTGGATGAAGGATTCACGAACCGCGTCCTTGCCCGCCGTCTCCTTCGGATTCAATTGCGTAACGGTGCCGGCCTTGTCGCGCACCGTCACCATGACCGGATGGATGATCTGGTGAATGGCGATATTGTTCTGGTTCAGATGGGTGGTCACCGAATCGACCAGAAAGGGCATATCATCATTGACGATTTCGATGACGGTATGCGTGGAATGCCAGCCATGCTGGTCGAAGCGCGGATTATAGGCCCTTAGCTTCGCTTCCCCCGGCTTGCGAGTTGCGCCGAGACTCCAGAGCGAGAGCGCGGCGCCGTACAGGTCCTCGCATTCCTCACCGACAAGATCATCCGTAGCGACGTTTTCATAGAACCGTCGGACGAAGGCTTCTGCAGCCGTCGCCTTTGCGCCGGCCATTTTGTTGCGGATTGTCTCGACAATCCGTTCAATCGCCTCGTCTTTCACGCCATCCATCGGCAAAGTCATGGTCTTCCTCCCAAACTGGCAGCAGACTTATTAACCTTTTTTCGTTAAGCATTGATGAACTTACACCGATTTGGCGAAAAAATGGGCAGGTAAATGACGCGTTAGTTCAACAGCGGCGAATCAACGCGGAAATGCCGGATTCCTGGAACCGTCAGATCACCCAGGCGTCGTCGCCGGATTCGTCTTCGGAACCGCCCGCGCCCTTATTGCCCTTATTGCCTGGCGCGGCTTCCGGACTATCGTCCCACGGCATTGCCTGCAGCAACGCGATGACCCGCTTTTCCAGTAACTGTACGGTGAATGGCTTGGCAAGGTAACCGTTGACGCCGTGCTCGGCGGCGGCCGCGATCTCTTCGCGGGTGACATGGGCCGACAGCATCAGGAACGGTGTCTGCCCGAATTTCTTGCGAACGTATTTCAGCATGTCCAGGCCGCCGATATTCGGCAGGTCCCAGTCGCAGATGATCATGTCGACCGGGTGTTCCGGATTGTTCAGCATATCGAACGCGGCGCGGCCATCGGTCGCTCGCAAAATCTTCCGGATCCCCATATCCTGCAGATAGGGCACCATCAGCGACAACAGGTCACGACCGTCCGCGACCAGGAAACTGTGTTTCGCCAGCTTCGATTTCACCACACTCGACAGCATATCACGCCTTCCGTCAGACCGACGCATTCGCGCCGACCAATGCCGCGGCAATTTGATACCGCAGACCGGACAGGTCAACCATCCATTATCTGGCGATGGTTGACACGGGGTACAGCTTGCCGGGTCTCGGCTTCCTGCCTGAAAGCCGGTCCACTGTCGTCACCCGCAATGTGAGGTGGCTGAAGAAAAACATACGGCGCCCCTCAGCGCCGTGTCTTACCCCTGCCGCCAGGCCGCTGTGGCCTTACACTTCTTGCAAACCCTCTCGCCAGCCCATTCGCTGGGAAATGTCTGGCTGCAGAATAGACATTTGCGCGTCCGTTGCGAGGGCGCCTGATTTTCGTCTTCTTTGGTCGGTTCTGCTACATCACTCATGTTTTCTATTTGGAACATTATACCGGTTTTGCAACACGATACGCCGTCCCAACTCCCTCCCTTGTGACTAAGGTTTCTCCTCCCGACCTGTACTCAGCTGGTGCGCCGAATCAGGTGATAACCAAACGCTGTCGTCACGACATCGCTATCGGCACCAACGTCAAGTGCGAACGCAACTGCGTCGAACTCCGGCACCATTGCGCCACGCGGAAACGAACCAAGATCCCCGCCGTCCCTGCCAGACGGGCAATCCGAATGCTGTGATGCCAGCGCTGCAAAATCCTCGCCCTGAACGAGCTTTTCCTTGATTTCGCCAATTTGCGCCAGCGCATCCTCTTTCGACCGCGTCGCGGTCGAACGTTCCGATCCTTCATACATCAAAAGGATATGTGATACGCGAACCTGATCCGCCATTCTGCCCTCCCAGCCCTATGAGAACCTGGCAGGCTGAAAAATCGTACCCGGTCCGAAACGTCAGTGTTGATACCCCATTTTTAAGCAATTTGTAATGAAAACGCCACCCCTTTGTGCATCGAATCTGCATATTTTTTCCAAATACATATATTATTCAATAATTTACC
>CAXBEC010000377.1:0-3906 GCA_963974145.1 uncultured Alphaproteobacteria bacterium
TCCAGGACAAGTTCCCCGGCGCGCTGATCCAGTTCGAGGATTTCCAGACCGCCAATGCCTACAAGCTCATGAACACCTACCGGGACAAGATCCTGTCGTTCAATGACGACATACAGGGAACCGCGGCGGTCGTGCTGGCGGGGTTCTATTCCGCGCGCCGGCTGGTCGGTCGCGGGATCGGGGATATGAAGGTGATGTTCCTGGGGGCCGGTTCGGCGGCAACCGGTATTGCGGACCTGACGGTACCGGCGCTGGTTGCGGAGGGGCTAAGCGAGGCCGAGGCCCGGCAGCGGCTGTGGTTTGTCGATATCAACGGGCTGGTCGTGAAACAGCGCAACGATCTGGCGGTGCACAATCTGCCCTACGCCCATGACCATCCGCCGATGGATTTCATCAATGCGATCCGGGCGATTCAGCCGGATATCCTCGTCGGCGCAACCGGCACCCATGGCGCCTTCACGGAAGAAGCCATCCGGTTGATGGCGGAACTGAAGGAACGACCCGGCGTCTTCGCCTTGTCCAACCCGACATCGCAGGCGGAATGCACGGCCCAGGAAGCCTATCTGTGGAGCGGCGGCCGCGCGATCTTCGCCAGCGGCAGCCCCTTTGCGCCGGTCACGATCGACGGCCGGACATTCCGTCCCGGGCAGGGCAACAATGTCTATATTTTCCCCGGCGTCGGTGCGGGTGCGCTGTTCTGCCGGGCGAGGCGGATCAGCGACGAAATGTTCCTGGCGTCGGCCAAGGCGCTGGCGGCGGAGGTGAGCGAGTCCGACCTGGCGGCAGGAAAGATTTATCCGCCGCTGACCGATATTCGCAATGTATCGCTGAATATTGCGACGGCGGTCGCGGAGACAGCCTACGATCAGGGGCTGGCAACCGTGGAGCGGCCGGAGGATATCCGACAGGCTATCGCGGACACGATTTACGATCCGCGCTATTAGGCGCGCCCGCGCCTAACGGTTCGCCCCGTTCTGCAGGGTCAGTGTGCCGTTTTCCACACGGTATCCTGTCAGCCGGTCGAGAAAGGACATGCCCAGCAGCGAGGTGTCCAGCGGCGCGCCGTTTACAGCGGCGGATACGTTCCGTATCCGGATCGGGCCGATTTCGATGCTGTCCAGGGTGACGGGGGCCGCCTGCACCCCGCCATTCGCGGTCCGGTAGGTTCGGGAGAATTCCAGGTTGGTTGAATTGAATCCGATGCGCGCCGCATCGCGGGGCGACAGCACGACGTCACTGGCGCCCGTGTCCAGCAGGAAGCGAACGGCGACACCGTTTACCAGCCCTTCGACCTGATAATGCCCGCCGGCGCCGGCGCGGAACATGACCTCGCCATCGTCGCCCGAGACTCCCATCCCCGGCACCAATTCGCCGAAAAACCGGTTTCCCAGCGCCGCCAATTCGAACCGGTTGCTGTAGCCGAGGCCGATAACGCAGGCGAGGCCGATCCAGATGGCGGCGTGGCGCAGTGACTGGCGGGCCCGAAATCCCTGATGAAAGACGCCCCCGGAAACCAGCACCAGGACCGCCAGCATGTAAATCAGGTTCATCCAGTCGCCGGAATCGGAAAGCGCATAGGGAAAGCGCCAGGCCAGCAAGCCGACCAGTCCGATTAAGGCTGCGACAATAAACCAGAAGACCCGGGGCCTGCCGCGGTTGCGATCATCTTCATCCCCGCGCCGGGGCGCCGGGCTGTTTACCATGCCTGTGATACTTTCATCCGATGGGTATATCCGAACATTATGGTGCTTGTGACCTATATATTGGGTTGCAGGGTTCGATTTACCGCCCTGAAATCGCCGCGGCCCTCGGGGAAGGGCGATTGTCTCATTGACCTTCCCGTGAGGGGAATGATTAGGGTTCTTTCAGGAAGCAAAAGCGGGGATTACGAATGATGAAGCGGCTTGTCACCATATTCGGGTTCCTCTGTCTTGCGGCAACGCCGGCATTTGCGGCAGGGGGCGGCGATACGCCGTATGCCGGGCAGGACCGGCGTGCGATCAAGGCGCTTTCCGCCGCGGATGTCGAGGACCTGCTGGCCGGGCGCGGCTGGGGTTTTGCGAAGCCGGCGGAACTCAACGGCTATCCGGGCCCGGCGCATCTGCTCGAATTCAGGGACAGGCTCGGACTCAGTGACAGTCAGGTCGCCGGGATCAGGGCGCTGTTCGACGACATGCAGCGCAATGCTGTCACCCTGGGCGCCGAATATGTCGCGGCGGAACGCGCGCTCGACAATGCTTTCGCGGACCGCACGGTTGCACCCGATATTCTGGCCGCTCACGTGCGGCGCGCCGCTGAACTGATGGGGCGGCTGCGGCTGGTGCATCTGGAAACGCATCTGAGGACGCTGCCACTATTGTCGCAACACCAGATCGTCACCTACCGGCGATTGCGGGGATATGACAATCCGGGCGCGGGACGACATCACCACTGACACGGCCCGCAGCGGAGGGCCGCGAATCGGCGCCAGAAAATATCAACCGCGCCGTTATTGATTGCCTTTCGATAACACACCATATCTCCGCGAATTGGCCGTCTGCGTCCGGCCGTGTCGCATTTCGGGGTGGATTTCAACGTCATGAAGGCTGAACAGAAACCGCCGCCGCCGGCGCGGTTCGGAACCGTTTTGGGAATCGGTCCGGGGAATGTGCCGGTCTATTCGTCAGATTATGACACGGCCGACCGCAAGGAACTGCCGAACCGGCAGGCCTACCGCCATTATGTCGACGGCGTCTTCATGGGCCATAAATGGCAATGCGTGGAGCTGGCGCGGCGCTGGATGTACCAGAACAGGGGGTACATCTTCGATGATATCGCGATGGCGTATGACATCTTCCGGCTGCAACATGTCCGGCGCATTTCCGATGATGCGCTGCTGCCGCTGCATTCGTTCCGCAACGGGGCGAAGCGGTTGCCGGAGCCGGGCTCGCTGCTGATCTGGAATGAAGGCGGGACCTTTGAAGTGACCGGCCATGTTGCCGTCATCACGGAGGTGTTTCCCGACCGGATACGGTTTATCGAACAGAATGTCGATCATGCGGTCTGGCCCGAGGGCCAGACGTACTCGCGCGAATTGCATACGAAGATAGATAGCGACGGCGGCTACTGGATCGCCTGTTCCTATCACGATACGGAAATCCTGGGCTGGGTCACGCAGACCGATGACGACAGCCACGCGGAGCGGATCGTCGAGGTTGATCCGGGTGTCTTCAATCTGCAGATGCGGGAAATGGCGCATAACGGGCAGGCGGCGGAAACCTGGCTGAATGTCGCAAATCCGGACGAGGCCGCCTATGTCGAGATGATGGGCGGCAGCAGGCTGCCCGAAAGCGATGCCGACCAGTATAAATATGTGCGCATGTCGGAATCGGCGCTGACGGAAATCAAGCGGGCGACGAACGAACTGCACAACATGTTCCTGCATGCCACCAATTATGTGCTGCAGGACGATGCGCTGCTCCGCAGGTTCAACCTGCCCGAAGAATTGTGGCCCCGAATCCACCAGTCCTGGGACAATCGGCGCAACCAGATGATCACCGGGCGGATGGATTTTTCCGTCTCCGAGCGCGGTGTGAAGCTTTACGAATACAACGCCGATTCGGCGTCATGTCATCTGGAATGCGGCAAGATCCAGGGCAAGTGGGCGGATCACTTCGGCTGCGACGACGGCGAGTGCCCCGGTGACGACCTGTTCGACGACATGGTCGCCGCCTGGAAGAAAAGCGGTGTGAACGATGTGTTGCACATCATGCGTGACAGCGACCTGGAGGAAACCTACCACGCGGAATACATGAAATCGGCGGTGGAAAAGGCGGGAATTCCCTGCAAGGTCATCACCGGGCTTGCCGGGTTGGGCTGGGACGACAAGGGCTGGGTGGTCGATGCCGACGGCGTGCGGATCAAATG
>CAXBEC010000378.1:0-3890 GCA_963974145.1 uncultured Alphaproteobacteria bacterium
ACAGCGCCTTCCTGCAGGTCGATCTGTACCAGATTGCGGTGCGCCGCCAGGTATTCCGGTTTGAGTTCGATGGCGCGCATCAGGTTTTCACGCGCACTCTTGTCTTCACCCTTGGCAAGCAGGGCAGTCCCGATGAGATTGAACAACACGGGGTTGTCCGCATCCCTTTCCAGCATCTGACGGGACACCTGGAGTGCGCCGTCAAAATCGCGCTCGCGTATCTTTACCAGGGCCAGCATCACACCCGCCCGCACAGAATCCGTGTCGCTTTCGATTGCGGCCTGCAAACCGGCGATTGCTTCTTCCCGCTTTCCGCTGCGCAGCTGGCTGCCGGCAAGGACCGTCTGGATCAACGAATCGTTCGGCTTCAGAGCGGACGCCGCCTTCAACGTATGGGCCGCATCCTCGTCACGCCCGTTCGCTATATAGGCCGCACCGAGCTGACGCAGGATATTGACATCATTGGGCGCAAGCTTGGCCGCCATCTCGAGATGCGCCAATGCGTCCAGGTTCTTTCCCCTGCGGAGCAGAAGCCCCCCCAGAATACTGCGCGCTTCCGCGTGGTATCGATTCCGGCCGACAAATTCACGAATGTAGTTATAGGCGTCGTTGTAGTTCTGCAGCGTGAGGTTAACCACCGACGCCAGTAGCAGCTTGTCCGGGTCGGCAAAAAGAATCTTGCGGTCTAGGCCGCGCAACAGGGTATCCGTTTTCTGCAGGTCGCTGATAAACCCGGCGCGATCATTTTCGCGCAGCCGCAAAAGCGCCTCTATATAAGGGCCATACGGATTGTACGGGTCGCGTTCCAGCACCACGGCGAGGTCAGGCCGCGCTTCCTCGTGCCGGTTGAGTGTCAACAGGATCATCGCGCGGGACGCCCGCGCCTCAACAGAGTCCGGCTGCAGATCGATTGCTCTGCTGTAACTTGTCAGCGCTTCCTGCAAATTGCCGATGCGCTGTTTGATCCGGCCATCGACTGTCCAGGCATAATAATTTTCCGGCGACGCGGCGATCGCCCTCTCTGACAAATCCAATGCCGACCTGACCTCGGATCGCGACAGGTACACTTCAGCAAGCCCAATCATCGGCATGCCTTCATTCGGCCGCAACTCGTTTGCCCGCTCGAAAGCGGCTTCCGCCTCATCAAACCGGAGAGTCGCGAGATAGGCCTGACCGCGGATAATACGCAGCCCGGCTTCGACCTCCGTGCTGCGCCGATCCGGCCGAAACATTTCGATGACCTCGTCATAACGCTTCAGCAGATATGTCGCGCTGGCCAGCGGGACGATCAGCAATTCCTCGTCACCGCCTTCAACCAGAGCCCGGCGCAATTCCTTTTCCGCCGATACGGCATTCCCGAGGCGCAAATAGGCCTTCCCGATCAGAATGCGCGCAGCAAGATTCGTTGGATTCTGTTGCAGTACGTTTTTGAGCTGGATTATGGATCCGTCGAGATCACCGTTGTTGAACCGGGCCAGCGCATCCTCATAAAGGCTGGTGTCACCGCCTTCGGTTGGCGCCGCCCGCAACACACCAGTGCCGGAGAAAGCCAGCATCGACACCGCCAGCAACGCCGCCATACACGCCGCGCGGACAGCACGCCGACCGGGTTCACACGGAAACAATGCCAATCTGTACTCAACGTTAAACATGAGTGCGTTATTTCCTTTTGGCCTGCATTGCGGTTTTACCTGTTTCCACCCGGAACAAGACCATGCGAACAGATTAAAACCTTCATCAATATCGTTCGGATTCGGGCTCGTGCAAGAGGTTGCCACGATCCGGCATTACGATCCGGATCGCTCCGATCCGTGTTCCGTCGAAACCATACCGTGCCATAGTTAACCCGCGATCAGTCGACTGCCGTCACCCAAATGGGTGCACCGCTTTTTACTGCAGACAACAGGCCCACATCGTCCAGCGCACGGCCCCAGATATTGGCAGGCGATGCAAGGCGGATTTCATCGCCCCGGGAGATTGGCGTCGGGCCGAAACCGATGGCAATCGAGTCACCATCCAGCCAGAACGCCAGTTCCCCGGCTTCGACGACGGTCCGGGCGTCGGCTTCCGCCGGCACGCTGACCGGCGTTGCAAAATACACTTCGTCGCCCCAGGTGCTGGCCGTGGATTCAAATGGCAGGCTGGCCATCAGCGCATCCGCGGTGGGTGTCTCTAACAGTTCCGCCCTGATTTCAACCGAGCCGATTACCATTTTCAGCTGGCGCATAACGATCAGTCCGCAGCCTGCGGTTCAGACGGCAGATCCGCTTCATCCGCGCCCGCCGCCAGCATATCGGCGACAACGCCATCCTCCATGCCGATCATCAGCGCGTCATTGAACCGGTTGAAGAATCCGCAAAGCGCGGTGCGCAGGGTCAGTTCGACGATCTGTTCCTCGCTGAAATGCTTCCTGAGGTCCTCAAACATCCGGTCGCGGATCATTTGTGCGTTTTCGGTCACCGCGACGGCATAATCGCGGACCAGCAGGTCTATTTCATCCATATCCGGACAGTCCGGCGCCAGGATATTCGCCACCGTCTCGGGACCGAGGCCCTGTTCAACCAGCCGCGGTGTGTGATGCGCGACGCAATACCGACATTCATTCAGCTTGGACACCACCACCAGGGCGATTTCCAGGTACCGCTTCGGCAGGATCTGTTCATCCTTGAAGTCGAGCAACATGCCCATGATGTGCCGGACGGCGGTTGGCCGGTGGGCAAAGACCCGGACCTGATTCAGGAACGGCCCGTATTCGTTGGAAAACCGCTCATATATCGGCTTTACGTCATCGGGAACTTCGTCAATCGCTACGTCGCGAACCCGGGCCATATCATGCCTCCCTGACTGTTGTTCATTTTATGATTATTGCGTCTGTTATTTCATTTGCCGGTGTCGTCCTCAACCGGTTTTGCGCGGATTTTGGCAATTGTGCCTGTTTTGTTCCGTAATTCAAGCTGCTATACCTGAAAGCATGCCGGGGAACACGGAATATGTACGCGATACCAGCATCGCGACGGGAATAAGCCGGGGAGTCGCGCGGTTAATGCGCAATTTGGATACGGACTGCCTGTTCGAATTCAAGCTGCGCACCCGGCGACGCGCCGATGTCATCGGTCTGGGGCGGGATGGCGGTTTCACCATCGTCGAAATCAAATCATCTCTCGCCGATTACCGCGCCGACAGCAAATGGCCGGATTATACCGGATTTTGCGACCGGTTTTATTTCGCCGTGCCACCCGATTTTCCGGTGCGGATACTCCCGAATGGCTGCGGGATCATTTTCGCGGATGGTTTCGGTGGCGAAATCATTCGTCCGGCACCGGCATTACCCATGAACGCCGCCCGTCGGCGGGCACTGACCCTGTTATTCGCCCGCACGGCGGCAACGCGATTGATGCGGGTGACCGACCGGCCGTTCAATGCCGGGCTTTAACCTGCCCGCCCCCGCCAGGGAAACACCTGTGGGACCCGCTTCTGATAATCGCGATAGGCATCACCATACAGCCGGACCAGGCGGCGCTCCTCAAACTGCATCCCGATGATCAGGTAGAGCGAACCCCAGAACGCCGTCGCCAGTTGCGCCTCCATACCAACGCGCCCCCAGAGCAGCAAGAAGCCGGCGAGGTAAACCGGGTGGCGTGTGAACCGGTGCAATCCGTCCAGCCGCAGGGGTTCATCTGCTTCAGCGTCCGGTTGGCGGATCTGCTGCAAGCCACCAAAACGGGACAGGTCGTAACCGCGCAACGCCGCCACCATCAGGATTGCGCCGAGACCGAAAACCACCCCGCGCGATATTTCAAGCCAGGCCGGAAAAGCCAGCGCATTACCAGAACCGGGCAAGACATATTCGCCCAGCCAGACCACGGCACAGATGGTAACCAGCGAAACCA
>CAXBEC010000379.1:0-3886 GCA_963974145.1 uncultured Alphaproteobacteria bacterium
CTGCAGGGCACGCGAACAGCCGATGAATCCTTCTGGCGATGTCTCGCGGATCATCGCCCGGACCCGGTCGCAGGTGCCTCGGCCCGCTGTACGGAACGGTTCGGTGAACCAGCGTTCGATGGTCGATTCCACGATCCCCGCCATGCCGTCCCGTTCGACCATTGCGATGCGGTCGTCCCAGGCACGGACGAATTCGGGATCGGTGCGGGCGCGGGAATCGCAGACCGCGAGGCTGCGCAGCCGGTGCGCGTGGTTGAGCGCCATGGCGATCCCCGTCGAGCCGCCCAGCGACAGCCCGACCCAGTGCGCCCGGTCTATCCCGACAGAATCCATCAGTGCGACCGCATCCGCGGTCAACTGGTCGAAGGAATAGGGCGGCGGCGTCGCCTGCGTCCGCCCGTGGCCGCGCGTGTCATAGCGCAGGATGAATCCTCCCACGCTGGGGCCGCTATGCCCTCGTCATCCGGCGTCCGGTATGGCGGCATTGCCGCGCATGTGGCGGCGGATCGTGAATGCGATGGCCAGGACCGTCAGGACAACGAAAAAGGCGGCAATGGGCCGTGTCACGAAAATCGACAGATCGCCTTCCGACGCGATCAGTGCCTGCCGCATGGCTTCTTCAAACGGCCGGGTCAGGATAAAGGCGATCAGCAGCGGGGCGAGCGGCAGGCCAAAAAGACGCAGGATATAGCCCAGAACGCCGCCGGCGAACATGATGAAGACATCGAAAAGGTTGTTCCGGATCGCGTAGCTGCCGGCGACGCAGATCATGAAGATCACCGGGTACAGCACCGCCTTGGGCACCTTGAGGACCGTCAGCATCGGCCGGATCGCAATCATCGCGGTTGCGGCAACCGCGAGGTTCGCCAGCAGCAGCGCGATATAGACGGTGTAGACGATGTCGATATTGGTCAGGAAGATCATCGGCCCGGGGGTCACGCCCTGGATCAGAAGGGCACCCAGCAGAATGGCGGTGATGACATCGCCGGGGATGCTCAGCGCCAGCAGCGGGACGAGGGTGGCGCCGGTGACGGCGTTATTGGCGGCTTCCGATGCCGCGACGCCTTCGATCGCGCCTTTGCCGAAACGTTCCGGCTCTTTCGAGGCCCGCTTCGATTCGGCATAGCCGAGGAAGGTGGCGATACCGGCACCGAGCCCGGGCAGCATACCGATGAAGACGCCCAGGAAACCGGATCGGATCATCGGCACGGTGCAGCGCCGCATGTCATCGCGGGTAATCCTGTTGGAATCCTTCTCCGTACCTTCCAGCGAAATGACCTGGCCGCTCTGCCGGAAGGCGGTCTCCGCCTGCGCCAGCATTTCGGCCATGGCAAACAGGCCGATCAGCAGCGGGATATACGGAACCCCGTCAAACAGGTCCATGGCGCCGAAGGTAAACCGGTCGACGGACAACATCGGGTCCGCGCCGATTACGGCAATGATCATGCCGATGGATGCGGCCAGCAGCCCCTTGACGATGGTTTCGCCGGACAGCACGCCGACCATGGTCAGCGAGAAAATCAGCAGGGTCGCGATTTCCGGCGGCCCGAACTGCGGGGCGAATTCCGCCAGCTGCGGCGCAACCAGCACCAGCACGACAATACTGAACAATCCGCCATAGACCGACGCCAGCAGCGCCATCTTCAGCGCCTTGCCGGCCTTGCCCTGCTTGGCCAGTTCATAGCCGTCCAGACTGGTTGCCGCGGAGGCCGGCGTGCCGGGCGCGTTCAGCAGAATCGCCGTGATGCTGCCGCCGTAAATGCCGGCGCAGTAAATCCCCAGCAGCATCAGCAGCGACGGGACCGGTCCCATGGTCAGGGTGAAAGGCACTGCCAGCGCAACTGCCATGGTGACCGTCATGCCGGGGATCGCGCCGATCAGCATACCGCCCAGTACGCCCCCGAGAAGAACAAGGATATTGACCGGCTGCAGTACCGTCAGCAGCGTTTCGAAAAGTATGTCCATTTGCGATTACCGGAGGGAAATGCCGTAGTCGCCTACCGGCAATTCAAGATTGAAGATATAGAAAAAGAACAGATGGATAGCCAAAGGTGCGAGAACCGCAACGCATGGCAGTACGATCCAGTTTCTGATCCCGAATCCGTACAGAAAGATGAAGAGCATGACCGGTGTTGCCAGCAGGAACCCGACAAGCGACAGCCCTGCAATATAGGCAAAGCCCAGCACGATGAGCAGGAATACCTGGCGTTTGGCGCCCGGTTCCGCCAGCCCTGCCAGATGGTTGGTCTGTCCCGGCGTCAGCACCGAAATCAGGGCGAACGCCATTGTTGCCAGGCCGGCAATGGTGGGCATCAGCCCCGGGCCGACGGTGTAATACTGGCTGCCGGTCGCGGTGAGCCATTCATCTGAAATGGACGGCACCGCGAACACGACAAACGCCAGTGCGAGCAGGGCTACGATACCGCCGAAATAACGGTCCGCCTTTCGCCCTGACTCGCTATCCTGGTCTATCGAAGACATCCTAGCTTAATGTCCTGACAGTCACTTTGTGTCCTTGACGGCCTTGCCGATTGCGGTCGACATATCCGTCATTGCCTTCAGGAAATCCGGGCCATTGGCATAGGCCGTTTCGATTTTCTGCTTGGCGGCGAGACTTTTCCAGGTATCGGTTTCCAGCGCCTTCTTGAAGTTGTCATGCAGGTACTGCACGGCGTCGTCGGGAATGCCCGCCGGACCGATCAACCCCTTCATGTTGCCGAGCACGACATCGTAGCCGGCATCTTTCAGGGTCGGGACTTCCGGATAGGCCGGTGACGGCACAGCGGAGGTATGACCGACCAGAACAATCTTGCCCGAATCGACATGCGGCTTCACTTCCGCCGCTGCGCCGACGCCGACATCAACATGCCCGCCGACCAGCGCGGCCAGACCAAGCGCACCGCCCTTGTACGGCACGTGCTTCATGTCCGTACCGGTCTCGCGATTGAACACCAGCATGGCCGAATGATAGATGCTGCCATTGCCGCCGGAAGAGAACGACATTTTACCGGGGGCCGCCTTGGACTTTGCGACCAGATCCGCAACGGTCTTGATGCCGGACTTGGCATTCACCGCCAGGAAAATACGGTATTTGTTGATGCGCAGGATCGGCGTGAAGCTTGTGGCGATATCGTATTTCAGTGGCCGGTGATTGCCGACAGAAGTGCTTTCGCTACCGCCCGCTACCAGCAGCGTATAGCCATCCGGCTTGGCGCCCGCGACATATTCGGCGGCCAGTGTGCCTGCCGCGCCGGACCGGTTCACGATAACGATCGGCACCGGGAAGAATTCCTGTGCTGCCGAGGCAACGGTTCGCGCGATCGTATCCGTACCACCACCCGGTGAGAATCCGACGACGAGATTGATTGGCTTGGTTGGCTCCCAGGCCACGGCCGGCGCCGTGGCGATGGCGCCCAGTGTAAAAGCGGTTGCGGCAAGCGCAATGCTGATATTTTTCATTGTTCCCTCTCCTCTTTGAAAATGTAGCTTTTTTTGTTTTTTCTCCAGACTGCGCTGGATTTGGGGGGGCGACCATAGGGCACGACATAGGCAGGCACAACACTGCGAAACTTATAGTTGCGGGACAGTGCGGCGCCTGGAGAAACCTAAGTTTATACGTGTAAAATTCATGTCCCCTCGGGTCAGAAAAAGGGGAGGCGCGCCGGATAATTATGCCGTTGCGCAGGGATATGACGGGCAGAGCGACTATTCCCGACCGGCATCAAGCCGCCGGTTCCCGATCCTGTCTGGATTTTTTGAGACGTACTGCAGGCGGCCTGAATAACCTCCAGACCTAGCGATGGTATTGGTGCCCCTGGAGGGAATCGAACCCCCACTCCCTTGCGAGAAACAGATTTTGAGTCTGCCGCGTCTACCAGTTCCGCCA
>CAXBEC010000380.1:0-3867 GCA_963974145.1 uncultured Alphaproteobacteria bacterium
AGGGCTGGGCCAATGCAGCGCTGGTGGAAGACGCGGCGGCGACGAAACCGTTTATCGACCGGATGTTCGGGCTTTCCGCCAAGACACCCGCCGGTGACGGATCGCCGCTGCGGGTGCTGCTGCGCGGTACCGAGTTCCAGGTGAAGGTCTGGCGCGCGCTGTTGACCATTCCCCCGGGCCGGCTGACCACCTATGAGGATATCGGCCGCCGGATCGGCTATACCTCGAACGCCGCGCGCGCCATCGGCCGCGCCAATGGTAGCAATCTGATCTCCTGGCTGGTGCCGTGCCACCGGGTGATCCGCAAGACGGGCGCCATCGGCGGCTATCGCTGGGGGCGCGAACGCAAACTGGCCATGATCGGCTGGGAAGCGGCGCAGCAGGACGCGGATGTGGCGGCCTAGGGCTGTTGCGGGACCAGATGGAGCCTTATGTGCCGGACTACCTTCAGATCAGGATCGACGTCGCCATGCCGGCCCAGGCGGATGGCGCCGCCCGGATGGCGCCGCAGGATGCCGCGGCGGCCTTCATCACCGTGGGCGATGACGGATATCTGATGCAGTTGCGCGACGACAAGCCGGGCATCTTCTGTCCCGGGCAATGGGGGTTGTTCGGCGGCGCGCAGGATGCGGGCGAGGGCCCGGCCGCGGCGCTGGCCCGGGAACTGGGCGAGGAGCTGGGCCTGCGTGTCGCGCCGGAAGAGCTGAGCTTCTGTTTCGCCTTCGGTGTGTCGTATCGCGATGCGCCGGTGTGCCAGCGGGCTTTCTATGAAATCGTGCTCGATCCGCGGCGGCTGAATGATCTGACATTGACCGAGGGCCAGGCCATGCGCGTGCTGTCCCGGGCGGAACTTTTTGCGCCGGAGACAAAGCTGTGTTCATACGATGCCTATGCGCTGCTGACCCATTCGCAGAAAATTCGCTGATTTGCTGCGTCGCAGGGGCCTCTCCAGGGGCTCCGGAACATCAATCCGTTAGTCGTATAATCTATATTATGGAAAATTATTGCAATATCAAAGGGGGCGCTCGTAACCTGGCCTCAGGCTCATATCGTAACGACCATACCGTCGTAACCGGGCTCCACGCCCGCCGGCAGCTCTTCACGCAATGTCCTGTAGTCCAGGTCGCCGCCCATATGGACCAGTACCGCGTGCCGCGGCGCGATGCGCTCGATCCAGCGCAATGAGAGATCAAGATGCGCATGGGTCGGATGCGGTTCGCGCCGGAACGCATCGACGATCCAGGTCTCGACGCCGGCCAGAATTTCAAACGCCGCCGCATCCAGCATGCTGACATCGGTTGAATACGCGAAATTGCCGATGCGGAAGCCCAGTGTTTTGGACCGTGGACCATGCTGCTGTTCGAATGGTGTGACGGCCATGCCGGCAACCTCGAACGGCCCCGTCACGACATGCGGCTCCAGCACCGGCTTGTAATAATGCAGCGGCCGGCCCTCGAAACGCTCCAGCGGCGTGAAGCAGTAACCGAACCGTTCCTGAAGGGCTTCCAGCGTCCGGGCGTCGGCATAGGCCGGCAATGGCGCCTTCATGGCCACATTGATCCAGCGCAGGTCATCGATCCCGTGGCTGTGATCCGCATGGGCATGGGTGTAAAGGATGCCGTCAAGACGCGTGACGCCCGCATCGAGCAGTTGCGCGCGGCAATCCGGCGATGAATCCACTAAAACCGTGACATCGCCGGATTCGATCAGGATGGAGGATCGCCGGCGGCTGTTGCGTGGTTCCTTCGGGTCGCAATTGCCCCAGATATCGCCGATCATCGGCACGCCACTGGATGGTCCGCTGCCGAGAATGGTGACCCGCATTGTCAGACCGGCATGGTGACGCGGTTGAAAAGACGCGCAAAATTATCGGTCGACAGTCTGCCGATTTCTTCTGGTTCCACCGCGCGCAAGCTGGCGATCGCGTCAGCCACATGGGTTACGAAGGCCGGTTCGTTGCGCTTGCCGCGATTGGGCACCGGCGCCAGGTATGGCGAGTCGGTTTCAACCAGAAACCGGTCCGCGGGCACGTCGCGCGCGACGGCCTGTACCGATTGCGCGTTCTTGAAGGACACGATCCCGGAAAAGGAAATGTAAAACCCGATTTCCAGCGCTTTTTCAGCGAGTTCCGGTCCGGATGTGAAGCAATGAATGAGGCCGGGAAACGGCCCGTCCGCATGTTCTTCGCCCAGCATGGCCATCATGTCGTCATCGGCATCGCGGGCATGGACGATCAGCGGCAGTCCGGTCCGCCGCGCCGCATGGATATGCGCCCGGAAACAGGCCTGCTGGTCGCTGCGTGAACTGCGTTCGTAGTAGTAGTCCAGCCCGGATTCACCGATTCCGACAACCTTCGGGTGGGCCGCCAGGTCAACAAGCTGGTCGGCAGTAACATCCTGCGCCCCGCTGGCCTCATGCGGGTGCACGCCGACCGAACACCAGATATTGTCGTTGGCCTCGGCAATCCCGCGCACGATCGGGAATTCATGCAGCTTGGTGCAGATCGTCACCATGGTGCCGACCCCTGCCCGCTGCGCCCGCGCGATCACCTCGTCGAGGTCGCCGTCATCGGCGTGGTAGTTCAGGTGGCAATGACTGTCGACGAGCACCCTACCCCTCCGCTGTTTCTTCTTCGACGAAGCGCGGAAACACGGGCGCCGGTTTGGGCAGCGCGGTTCCGGCCTGCAGCACCGATTCAAGGCTGGTGAAATCCCGTGCATCCGCCGGCACCGAAAGCTGGTCGAGGATCTTTCCCGTCGATTCCGGCATGAAGGGCTGCACATACAGCGTCAGGCGCCGGATCGTTTCGGCCAGGACATAGAGAACCGTCTCCATACGTGCCGGATCGGTCTTGCGCAGCGCCCAGGGCGCCTGCGCATCCACGTAGCGGTTGGCGTCACCGATCACTTCCCAGATGCTGGTCAGCGCCAGGTGGAATGTCTGGTCGCGCATCGACTGGCGCAGGCTGTCGATCAGCGCCCCCGCATCGCCGAGTATTTTCGTGTCATCGTCGGTGAAGTCGCCCGGCGTCGGCACCGCATTGCCGCAGTTCTTGGCGACCATGGACAGCACCCGCTGGCACAGATTGCCCAGATCGTTGGCGAGGTCCCCGTTCATCCGGTGCATCATCGCCTGGTGCGAAAAATCGCCGTCATTGCCGAACGGCACCTCGCGCATCAGGAAATAGCGCACGGGATCAAGCCCGTAGGTTTCGATGAGCTGATGCGGGTCGATCACATTGCCGGTCGATTTGGATATCTTCTCGCCTTCATTGGTCCACCAGCCATGGGCGAAAACACGCTTCGGCGTCGCCAGTCCGGCGGCCATCAGGAAGGCGGGCCAGTAAACCGCATGGAAGCGCAGGATATCCTTGCCGACCATGTGCAGATCGGCCGGCCAGAATCTGCTGAACAGGTCGCTATCGGTATCAGGGTACCCCACAGCGGTTATGTAGTTGGTCAGCGCGTCGAGCCAGACATACATGATGTGGTCGTCATCGCCCGGCACCGGCACGCCCCAGTTGAAGGTGGTGCGCGAGATGGACAGGTCCCGCAACCCGCCCTTCACAAAGCTGATCACCTCATTGCGGCGTGATTCCGGCGCGATAAAATCCGGATTTTCTTCGTAGAATTTCAGAAGCGGTTCCTGACAGGCGGACAGGTTGAAGAAATAGCTCGGTTCCTCGACCCAATCGACGGTTGCCCCCGATGGCGCCATGCGGCTGCCGTCCGGTTGCTTGGTGAGTTCGGATTCGGCGTAGAACGCCTCGTCGCGGACCGCATACCAGCCCGCATAGGAGCCGAGATAGATATGGCCGTTCGCCAGCAGCTTCTGCCAGATTGCCTGCACAGCCTCGATATGGCGGGG
>CAXBEC010000381.1:0-3861 GCA_963974145.1 uncultured Alphaproteobacteria bacterium
CAAACCAGACATCGACGACATCCGTCACCTGTTCGTATTCATCGGCATTGTAATCATTGCCGAGGAACCGTTCCGGCGGGCTGGAAAACCAGGCATCCGCGCCCTCTTCCTCGAACGCCGCGGCGACCCGGTCAACGACCGCCTGATCGCGCAACGGTTCGCCACTTTCCCTGTTGACGAAGATCGGGATCGGCACGCCCCAGGCGCGCTGGCGCGAGATACACCAGTCCGGGCGCTGCGCAATCATCGAATGCAGGCGGTTCTTGCCGCCCTCGGGGTAGAATTTTGTATCCTCGATCGCCTGCAACGCCACATCGCGCAACCCGTTCGTTTCCATCGAAATGAACCATTGCGTCGTATTGCGGAAGATCAGCGGCGCCTTGGAGCGCCAGGAATGCGGATAGCTGTGGCGCAACGAGCCCTTGGCCAGCAGCGCGCCGGCTTCGATCAGCAACCGGATCACTGTGCCGTTCGCATTACCGTCCTTGCCGTCCTCGGTCAGGATTGCCGCATCGCCCATCAGCGGCACTTCGGGGAAATATGTCCCGTCCTCCGCGACCGTACGCGGTACTTCCAGCCGGTAGCGCATGCCCAGAATGTAATCGTCCGCGCCATGGCCAGGCGCGATATGCACAAAGCCCGTACCGGCATCGTCGGTGACGAATTCCGCCACCATGACCGGGATATCGAAATCGTAGCCCTGCCCGCGCCAGGGATGGGCGCAAAGGCTGCCCTCGATTGCGGCCCCCTTCAGGCGACCCAGTTCGCGATGGCCCGTGATCTTCGCCTTTTCCGCGGTGCTTTCCAGCAGCGCAGATGCAAAGACAAGCCTGTCGCCCGGTTTCGCGAGGCTGTCTTCGGCCGTCTCCGTCACCTCGATCACGACGTATTCAAATTTGTCGTGACAGGCGACGCCGCGATTGCCCGGGATGGTCCAGGGCGTTGTTGTCCAGATCACGACATCCGCGCCTTCGAGTAACGGGTCCTTCGCCGAAACGATCGGGAAGCGGACCCAGATCGTCGGCGAGCGGTGATCCATATATTCCACTTCGGCTTCCGCCAGGGCGGTGCGCTCGACAATCGACCACATGACCGGCTTGGAGCCCTTGAACAGGCCGCCATTCATCAGGAACTTGCCGATCTCCCGCGCGATCTGCGCCTCGGCCCCGTAGGCCATCGTCGTATAGGGATGTTCCCAGTCGCCCAGCACGCCAAGCCGCTTGAACTCGTCGCGCTGGATATTGATCCAGTGTTCGGCGAAGTCGCGGCATTCCTTGCGGAATTCGGCAATCGGCACCTCGTCCTTGTCGAGCCCCTTCTCGCGGTATCCTTCCTCGATTTTCCACTCGATGGGCAGGCCATGGCAGTCCCAGCCGGGCACGTAATTCGCATCCTTGCCGCGCATCTGCTCGAACCGGTTGATCACATCCTTCAGGATCTTGTTCAGGGCGTGACCGATATGCAGGTGCCCGTTCGCATAGGGCGGACCGTCATGCAGGATGAAGGGGTCACGCCCCTTCGACTGCGCGCGCAGTTTTCCCCAGAGGTCCATGGCTTCCCAGCGCGCCAGCAGTTCCGGCTCACGTTTCGGCAACCCTGCCTTCATCGGGAAATCGGTTTTCGGCAGGAAAACCGTATCCTTGTAATCCGCGCTCATTGCACGGGCTCCGTTCCTGTATAAATCAAATGGTTTCCGCCAGTTGACGGGCGCGCGATCCTATGCATGACACCGTCCAAGGTCAAGGCGCGCCGGCCGCTCTTACTTTAAGTATCCGTCGCGCCGTGGCGCTGTCTTCGGCGATCTGCTTTTGCAGCGCCTCGAGCCCGTCGAACTTGTGGTCAGGCCGCAGATACTCGATCAGTGCGACCCGCATGTTCCGTCCGTAGAGATCGCCATCGAAATTGAACAGGTTTACCTCCAGCAGCAACCCCTTGCCATCCACGGTCGGCCGGTCGCCGAAATAGGCGACACCATCCATCCAGTCCGGCGCGCCATTCGGATCGATTGCCGCGCGAACGGCATAGACGCCCAGTGCCGGATGCACATAGCCGCCAATATCGATATTCGCTGTCGGAAACCCCATAGCCCGGCCGCGCTTCTCGCCATGCTGAACCGTTCCCTCGACCTCGAAAGGGCGGCCCAGCATGGCGGCGGCATGCGCCGGTTTGCCCGCAACGATGTTTTCCCGAATATGGCTGGATGAATAGGTTTCGCCATCCGCGGAAGCGACCGGGGAAATGGTCGTCACGCCGAAGCCATTTGTTTCCCCCTTGCTCCGCAGCATCGCTGCATCACCGCTACGCTGCCGGCCAAAGCGAAAATCCTGACCGACCACGATATGCTTCGCGTGGAGACCGTCTATCAGCACCCGCTGCACGAATTCCTCGGCCGCGACCTGCGAAAAGGCCACGTCGAAATCCAGGACAACCAGCGCATCAACGCCCAGAGCCGCGATCTGGCGCGCCTTGCTGCGCGCCGGTGTCAGGCGGAATGGCGGATCGTGCGGCCGGAAGAAACTGCGCGGATGCGGTTCGAAGGTCAGCACCACCAATGGCGCACCCAGCTTATCGGCGATTTCGGCGCCCCGTCCAATCACCGCCTGATGGCCACGATGAACCCCGTCAAAATTGCCCAGGATCACGACGCATTGCTGTACCGGCGCCGGGACATCCTCGATATGCCGTAAAATCTGCATCGCCGCTCCCTCGTGCCGCGTTGTGTAACCGAATTACCCGCTTACCGAAAGAGTCACGCTGACGCAGGACGCCGCCCGGGGACAATCATAACCGCCTGACCGTCGATGACCACCGTATCACCGACAGTCGCAACCGTTTCCATGGTGATGCGACGGCTTTCGCGGTTGATATCAATCACGGTCGCCCGCGCCTGGACCGTGTCGCCCGGACGGACCGGGGCCCGGAAATTCATGTCCTGTTTCACATAAATGCAGCCCGGTCCCGGCAGTTTCATGCCAAGGCAGGTCGAAATCAGGCTGCCGGTCAGGAAGCCATGCGCGATCCGGCCCTTGAAGCGGGTTTCCTGCGCATATTCGTCGTTTACATGGATCGGGTTCATATCGCCTGACGTGCCGGCAAACAGGACGATATCCGCCTCTGTGATCGTTTTGGCGAACACGGCTGTCATGCCGACAGACAGTTCCTCGATATGATATCCTTCCAGCGTCTCGCTGAATCCGCCGCTATCCATGCCCTGATCCTCGTTTGCCAGTCCCCGTCGGGATTTAAAGCGTTTCGACGAGCCTGGCAAACCGCGCGTGCTTGTGGTGCGGATACAGGCTGATGCTATACTGCGGCATGAACTTGCCGCGTGCCTTCAATGCCGGTCCGCACGACCATCAGCACTGTATCGATACCGCGATCGCTACGGCGGCGAACCTTTGCGCTGAACGGGGCATCCGGTTTACCAGAATCCGCCAGCGGGTGCTGTCGCTGATCTGGGAAACCCATGAGCCGATTGGCGCCTATGCGATCCTCGATGCCCTGAAATCCGAATATCCCCGCGCTGCGCCACCGACCGTATACCGCGCGCTGGATTTCCTGATCGAGATAGGGCTGATCCATCGGATTGAATCCATGAACGCCTTCGTCGGCTGCACTCATCCGACCGAAAGCCATAGCGGACAGTTCCTGATCTGCGCGCGGTGCAGCGCCGCCGTCGAAATGGACGATACAGGAATCGACGCCGCGGTCCGCCGGGGTGCGGAACAGATGGGGTTCGAGGCGCAGCGCCAGATGATCGAAGTCACCGGGCTCTGCCCCGATTGCCGCAGCAGCGCCGCGGACTGACCCCATGAACGATACACAGATGCACGATACAGGCGAACGCCTGCCGGTCTCTGT
>CAXBEC010000382.1:0-3847 GCA_963974145.1 uncultured Alphaproteobacteria bacterium
TTTCCGAACCCGGCGCAACTGCCGCCGCCGCTGATCGCGATGGATGGGGCGAGTGTCGGCTACGCGGAAGGCAAGCCTATCCTGCGCAAGCTGGACCTGATCCTGGGGCCGGAAGACCGGATTGCGCTTCTGGGTGAGAACGGCAATGGCAAGACCACCCTGCTGCGCCTGCTGATGGGACAGTTGGAAGCCATGGGCGGGTCCGTCCGCAAACCGGGCAAGCTGCGGGTCGGCTATTTCGAACAGGAACAGGCGGATGCCTTCGACCTGGAACGAACCCCGGCGCAGGAACTGTCCAGCCGTATGGAGGGAGCTACGGAAACAAAGGTGCGCGCGCATCTTGGCAGCTTCGGGCTGGGACAGGAAAAGGCGGATGTGAAGATCGGCTCCCTGTCCGGGGGCGAGAAGGCGAAGCTGCTCTTTGCCTGTATCACGCGGGAAGCACCGCATGTGCTGATGCTGGATGAACCGACCAACCATCTGGATATCGATTCCCGCGATGCCCTGATCAGCGCGATCAACGCCTATCAGGGGGCGGTGATCCTGGTGACCCATGACCTGCATCTGGTGGAACTCTGCGCCGAAACCCTGTGGGTGGCGCGGAACGGCGGCTGCAGGGTCTTCGACGGCGATATCGACGAATACCGCAAGGACGTGCTGGAATCGCGCCGAGCCGACAAACGGCGCAACAAGGCCGAAAAGTCGTCCGGCGACGACCGTGGTGCGCGGCGAGACGCGCGTCGGGCCGGCGCTTCGGCGCGGGCGGCGCGGTCGTCCCAGCGCAAGGCGGTACAGGCGGCCGAACGCCAGATGGAGAAGCTCGGCAAGGAAAAGGCGCTGCTGGAGAAGAAGCTGGCGGACCCGGCCCTGTATCGCGGGCCGGCGGTCGAAATCGCATTGCTGAACCGGCAACTGGCCGACCTGCAGAAAAAGATATCGGACGCTGAAGCGGAGTGGCTGGAGGCCGAAGAGGCGCTCAATGGTTCCGATGCTGAAGAATTGGAAAAAGGGGCAGCGCAATGACCCTGCTGACGGCCGGTACGGAACGTCCGGAGGTTGCCTTCAAGCGGAAAGGCAGTGGACCCAACTACGTGCTGTTGCATGGCGGCATGGGGTCGTGGAACCACTGGGCGCGCAATATCGATGCACTCGCCGAACATTATACCGTCTACGCTATCGACCAGCCCGGCTATGGCGATTCGCCCGATGTAGACAAGGCAATGTCCGGCGACGATTACCGGAGCCTCGTCTGCCGCGCCATCGACACCATGCTGGGCGAGGACGCCTCCTTTCACCTGAGCGGGTTTTCCTTCGGGTCCGTGCTGAGTTCCTGCATTGCCGCCCGGTTTGGCGAGCGGGTGAAGGCGCTGTCGCTGATCGGGTCCAGCGGCTATGGCAAGCCGGAAGGGCGGGATATCGGAACCCGAAGCTATAAATCCGCCGGCGAGGATGAAGCGATGTTCCGTGATATTGTGCGGAACAACCTGCTGGCCTTCATGCTGACCAACCCGGACAGTATTGATGAGACGGCCATCGATTATCACGGCGCCAATGTGCGCCGGACCCGCTTCGACAGCCGCAAGGTCAGCTGGGGTGATACCCAGCGGCTCGACCTGCCGCGAATCACCTGCCCGCTGCAGATCATCTGGGGTACCAACGACATCACGGCGCACCCGTCACTGGCAGAGCGCATCGCGCTGGTGCGGACCTTCAAGCCCGATTTCCGGCTGGATATTGTCGAAGGCGGATCTCACTGGACGATGTATGACAGCGCCGAAGAAGTGAACCGCCTGCTGCTCGATTTTCACCGGCAGGTCGACGGCTAGAGCTTTTCTTCCGCCCGGTCGCGTTCGGCCGCGGCGCTGTCGCGCGCATCCACGGGACCATAACCGCCGCCGCCAGGGGTGCGCAGCATCACCAGGTCGCCGGTCTTCACGATGTGCTGCCGTTTGGGATCAACGGTTTCGCCATTGATCAGTACCTCGCCTGTTGCGCCATCCTCGCCGCCGGCAATGCCGGGGGCAGCCACGCGCGTGCGTTCGGCAAGGAAAGCCACGGCACTGGGCTTTTTGGTCAGGTTCTCGAACAGGACTTCCTGACCCAGCCCGCCGCGATACTGCCCGCCGCCGCCGGAACCGGGCCGCAACCGGCGATGCTTGATCCGCAACGGGGCGAGTTGTTCCATCACCTCCACCGGAGTGGTGGAAATGTTGCTCGGCCAGCTCAGGCAACTTTGCCCGTCGGTCTGTGCGGTCCCGCCCATGCCGCCGTTGAAGAAGAACAGCTTGGCAAAGGGCTTGCCCGCATCGGTGACACCCGACTGGTTGATGCACCACAGCGGCGAACCGGCCCCCGCCATGATTTTTTCCGGAATGACCTGCGCTAGCGCGCCAAAGACAAGCGATGGCACGAAATGGCCGATTAGCGCGCGGGACCCGCCGGATGCGGGATATTGCGGGTTAAGGATGCAACCTTCCGGCGCGGTGGCGTGGATCGGGCGCACCGAACCTTCGTTGTTGGGCAGGTCCGGCGCCGCCGCGCATTTCACCGCATAGGCGGTCATGGCATAGGTGTAGCACATGGCGCAGTTGATCGCCTTGTCCACCTGCGCGGCGGATCCGGCATAATCGGCATAGAACTCGTCATCCCGGATCGTGATCTTGACCTTCAGGTCCAGCGGTTCGTCCAACCCGTCCGTCCGGATCGTGTTTTCATAAACGCCGTCCGGCAGGGCGCGGATCGCGGCGCGCATGGCCCGCTCCGACCGGCTCTGGATTTCGGCGGCCAGGTCTTCCAGCGTCGCCAGCCCGTATTCGCTCATGAAGGCTTCGGTGCGGTCCGCCATCAGGTCCAGCGCCGTGACCTGGGCCCACAGGTCGCCCACCACCTCGTCCGGCACACGTACATTCTTGCGCAGCAGGCGGAAGAAGGTTTCGTCCGGTTCGCCCGCGCGGATCAGCTTCATGATCGGGATCTGGAAGCCTTCCTCAAACACTTCGCGCGGTTCGGGGGAGCGGATCTTGCCGCCGATATCCGGCGCGTGGGCGGTACTGCCGGCAAACCCGACCAGCTTGCCATCGTGGAAAAGCGGACGGCCGACACTGATATCGGGCAGATGCCCGGTACCCATCCAGATATCATTGGTGATCAGCACATCGCCGGGCTGCAGTGTTTCCGCAGGATATTCGTCCAGAAAATGACGGATCGTACGCGGCAGCGTGGCGATGAAGGACGGAATGCTGTCCGTCGCCTGGACCAGCGAGCCGCCGTTGACATCGGTAATGACGCAGGAAAAATCATGACTGTCACGGACCACGGTCGAAAACGAGGTCCGGACCAGGGCCGCTGCCGCCTCGTCCACGATGGACACCAGCCGCGTCCACAACACTTCCAGCGTGGCGGAATCGAAGGCCTGTTTTGGGTCCGTCATGAGGGCAGCTCCACGATCAGGTTACCGATATCATCGACCCGTGCTTCCGCGCCGGGGCCGATAATCAGGGTTGATTCCGCTTCCTCGACCACGGCGGGGCCGGTGAAGCTGTCGCCGGGCCGCAGCCGGTTGCGGCTGTAAACGGCGGTGTCGACGAAGTCATCATTCTCCGGGAAGCGGACCGGGCGGCTGCCGGTCTGGGCACCGCCGGTATCGCCGGCGGGACCTGTCGCGAATTCGGCCCCTTCGCCCGGCACATCCGCCCTCAGCGAGACGCGGATATTGATGATTTCCGCCACCACATCCGGCGGTGTACGGGAAAAGGTCTGGCGATAGGATGCCTCGAATGCCTCCAGCATCATCGCGGCGCTGTCCGCCGTATAGGGGCCGGCCGGCAGGGGGACCACGACTTCAAAC
>CAXBEC010000383.1:0-3847 GCA_963974145.1 uncultured Alphaproteobacteria bacterium
CCGACACGGTTCGCGCCCCGAACGAGGGCATCACCTCCGGCAGCAATTCGATGGAAGAATCCGGCAATGCGGTGCGGCTGGCGAGCGCGACGGCACGCCGCCATATGCTGACCCGCGCGGCCGAAGCGCTCGGCGTCGATGCCGCGACCCTGGAGATCGAGGACGGGCTGATCCAGTCCCGGGCGACGAACCGGTCGCTCACCTATGCGGAGCTTCAGGGGGACCAGCCCTTCGGCATAGCCATCGATCTGGGTATCGCTTCCAAGCCCGCTGCCCGTTACCGGCTGGTCGGCCATCCGGTCACCGCCCGGGGCATGGCGGAAATCGTCAACGGAAGCTGGCAGTTCCTGCAGGACATGGAATGGCCCGGCATGCTGCATGCGCGGGTCGTGCGGCCGCCGCATTACCACGCAACGCTGCGCGGTCTCGATGAAGCCGTGCTGCAGCGCCTTGAGTCAGACGGCATCCGGGTTATTCGCGACGGCAGCTTCCTCGCGGTCGCGGGCGCCGATGAATACGCCACGCTGACCGCGGCCACCCGACTGTACAACGCCGCCGACTGGGACCGGGGCCAGGGGCTGGAAGCCCAGGACATATTCGAACGGCTGCGCAGCAATGAGCGCACGAGCCTGCCGGTCACCGACGGCACGCCGCAGGAAGCGCCGCTGCCGCCCGTCATGGAACCGCCGGCCAGTTCCACCGTGACCCTGTCCGCGCAATATGAGCGCCCCTACCACATGCACGCATCGATCGGACCATCCGCCGGCGCCGCGCTGTGGCAGGACGGGAAACTCACCGTCTGGTCGCACAGCCAGGGCATCTACATCCTGCGCGCAGCCATGGCCGGGGCGCTGAACCTGCCGGAAGAGGCAATCGCGATTCATCACGTGCCGGGCGCCGGGTGCTACGGCCATAATGGCGCCGACGACGCGGCCTTCGATGCCGTGCTGGTGGCCCGCGCCAATCCCGGCGTGCCGATCCTGCTGAAATGGACCCGCGAGGACGAAAACGCCTGGGAGCCCTACGGGTCGTGCATGGCGATGGATTTGAGCGCGAGCCTGGACAGCAGCGGCGCCGTCACCGCCTGGGCGCAGGAAACCCACAGCGACACCCATTCGATGCGGCCCCGGCCCGGCGCCGGGGGTGCGGGGCCGGCCCGGCTGCTGTCGACCCGCTTTCTGGCCGACGCGATACAGCCCTATGCACCGCAGCCCAACATGCAGAAACACGGCGGGATCCACCGCAACATGGACCCGCTCTATGATCTGCCGAACAAGCGGCTGGTCAAGCATCTGGTCAAGGGCATGCCGCTGCGGACCTCCTCGATGCGGACGCTCGGCGCCTTCGCCAATACCTTCGCCATCGAATCCTTCATGGACGAAATGGCGGAGGCCGCCGGGGTCGACCCGCTGGAATTCCGGCTGCGCCATCTCAGCGACCCGCGCGCCCGGGACGTGCTGAACGCCATGGCGGCGAAACTGGGCAATGCGCCCCTGCCCGAAGGCCACGGCCGGGGGTTCGCCTTCTCGCAATACAAGAACGTCAAGACCTATGCCGCTGTCGGTATCGAACTGGAAGTGACCGACGCGGCGGATATCGTCCTGAAGCGGGCGGTCATTGCCGCCGATGCCGGGCAGATCGTCGACCCCGACGGACTGACGGCGCAGCTCGAAGGCGGCCTGCTGCAATCGGCGAGCTGGGCGCTATACGAATCGGTAGGCTTCGACCGCGACGGAATCACCAGCCGGGACTGGGACACATACCCGATCCTGCGCTTCGGCAATATTCCGGTCATTGAGACCGTTCTGATCGACCGACCCGGCGCTCCCTTCCTGGGCGCAGGCGAAGCAACATCCGGACCGATTGCCGGCGCCATCGCCAATGCAATCAGAGATGCGTCAGGTTTGCGGCTGCGGCGGATGCCGTTCACGCCGGACGCCCTGCGTGCGGCTGCAATGGGCAACTATGAGTAACATAGCGTTTCCCCTTTCGATAAAAACCGTTAAGCTTCGCGAATGCGCCTGGAGGGAGACACTATTTTCATGGCGCAAATTTCATCAAGAATCGGCATTGCTTGCGGTTTCTCGCGGCGTCAAATGTCGTCAATCATAAGGAGATAAGTATGGGTAAGGTCACAGGCGCCATGTTGCTGGCGAGATCCCTGAAGGAACAGGGTGTCGAACATATGTTCGGGATCGTCGGTTTCCCGGTACAACCAATCGCTGCTGCCGCGCAGGAAGTCGGTATCAACTATGTTGGTATGCGCAACGAACAGTCGGCATCCTATGCCGCACAGGCAGTCGGTTACCTGACGGGGCGCCCCGGTGCTTGCCTGACTGTTTCCGGCCCTGGCGTTATCCACGCCTTTGCCGGCCTTGCCAACGCCAAGGAAAATTTTTGGCCGATGATTCTGATCGGCGGCGCATCGCCGGTGTATCAGAACGGCATGGGTGCGTTCCAGGAAGAGCGCCAGACCGAACTCGCTGCACCGTACTGCAAGTTCGCGCACAATGTTGAACACGGATACCGCATTCCGTTCTACGTTGAAATGGCGGTTCGCCACTCGATCTATGGCCGGCCGGGTCCGGTATATCTCGACATGCCCGATGACATCATCCTCGGCGAAATCGACGAATCCGAAATCTCGCCGGTGGCGCGTGTACCGGAACCGCCGCGTGTCCAGACAATGCCGGAATATGTCGACGAAGCCCTCGACCTTCTGGAAAAGGCCGAAAAGCCGCTGGTCATCGTCGGCAAGGGCATGGCCTATTCCGGCGCCGAAGAAGAGGTCCGGAACTTCATCGAACGCACCCAGCTTCCCTTCCTCGCCTCGCCGATGGGCAAGGGCGTCATGGACGACAATCACCCGCTGTCCGTCGGCGCCGCGCGCAGCCTGGCACTGAAGGAAGCGGATGTCGTCTTCCTGATGGGCGCACGGCTGAACTGGATCATGCATTTCGGTCTGGCACCGCGTTTCAACAAGGACGTCAAGATCATCCAGCTGGATATCGCAGCGGAATCCATGCACCAGAACCGGCCAGCAACGGTCGCCATGGTCGGCGACGGCAAGGCGGTCATGCAGCAGTGCAACGCCGCGATGGATGGCCGTCAGTGGTTCTATCCGAAGGATACGCCCTGGCGTAAGGCGATTGCCGAAAAGGCCGCGTCGAATGCCGCCGCGATCAAGCCGCAGATGGACGACGATTCCTCGCCGTTCAACTACTACCGCGCGCTGAAAGATATCCGTGAATGGGCCGGCGAAGACGCCATGATCATCGGCGAAGGCGCCAACACCATGGATATCGGCCGCACCCAGCTGCCGAACTCGAAGGCACGCCGTCGTCTCGACGCCGGCAGCTACGGCACGATGGGTATCGGCATGGGCTTCGTTGTGGCCGCCGCTGTCGTCAACCCGGACATTCCGACGATTTCGGTATCGGGCGACTCGGCGATCGGCTTCTCCGGCATGGAAATCGAGACCTGCTGCCGCCTTGGCCTGCCGGTCAAGATCGTCGTCCTGAACAACGGTGGTATCGGCAAGGGCGTCGATGTCTATCCGAAGGACGGTTCGGCGGCGCCGCATGTGCTGTCCGTCGATGCCCGCTACGACAAGATGATGGAAGCGTTCGGCGGCAAGGGTTTCTTTGTCACCGATCCGAAAGACCTGCGCAAGACGCTGGACGAAGCCATGGCCTTTGACGGCCCGGCGCTCGTCAACGTCAAGCTGCTCCCGGATGCGACCCGGAAGCCGCAGGAATTCCACTGGAACATGACCAAAGCGCAGGCATAAGCAGCCCGCGTCATTCCAGATGCAATTCGGGCCGGTGCATTCATTGCACCGGCCCTT
>CAXBEC010000384.1:0-3843 GCA_963974145.1 uncultured Alphaproteobacteria bacterium
TACGTTTACAACCTGATGTTCGACCACGCCATGTTGCGGATCCGCGGCGCCGTGCACAAGACCCTGTCGGTCCGCGTTGTCCATGCGGTGCTGTTCGAAGCCGGTCTGCTGATCGTCCTGATGCCGTATATCGCCTGGTATCTGGGCGTGAGCCTGCTGGCGGCGTTCTGGATCGATATCGCGTTCGCGGTCTTCTACGTGGTCTACGCGTTCGTCTTCAACTGGCTGTACGACCTCGTTTTCCCTATCTCCGTTTCGCGCCGGACTGGCTCAATCTAGTTCAGCCATTCCGGCTTGTCGCCGCCCAGCACCGGCGTGGGGCGCTCCCAGTAGGGCTGGGTTTCGGACATTTGCAGCACGGGGCTCAGGTGTTTGATCGGGCCCTGTTTCGGTTCGGAGCGGGTCCGGATGGCATCGAGTTCCGCCATGGAAAGGTCCATGTCCGGCGCATCGAAATCGACCTTGCCCTGGCGATAGATGAACATGCCCGACTGGCACAGCGAGACGCGCACATGATAGCTGCCGCCTTCGCGCGCGCGCCGCGCCAGCGCCAGCAGCACGCCATAGGCGCCGAGATATCCCGTGGTGTAGTCATTCGCCGCCGCCGGCAGCAGTTTCGGCCGTTCCGGCGAGCCTTCCATGCAGATACCGGTGACGGTCTGCGCCACCTGTTCCCAGCCCGCGCGATGGCTGAACGGGCCGTCGGCGCCGAAGCAGCTTGCGGACATGCAGACAATACCGGGGCGCTGTTCCGCCAGTTCCTCCGGCGAGAATCCGAATTTCGCCATCACGCCGGGACGGTATCCCTGCGAGAAGACATCGGCCTGACCGGCGAGTTCCTTCAGCTTCGCGTTCTGTGCCGGATCGTTGAGATCGAGGAAACAGCTGCGCTTGCCATGGCTGGTATCCAGCACGTGTTCCGGCACCTGCGGCAGATGCCCGGCGGCGACCATCAGTACATCCGCGCCGTTTTCCGCCAGCGTCCGCCCGGCGATCGGGCCGGCCAGGATGCGGGTCAGGTCCAGCGCCCGGATACCGGATAACGGCCGGTCGCCTTCCGGGAAAGGTTCGGGATCGCTGTCGCCGATCTTGATGATCTCGACGATGGCCTTGCCCGTCAGGACCTTGCCGTGGTCACAATCAAGCCATTCCGCATTGCTGCGCACCATGCCGCCACAGGCGCGGGCCTCGTCGATGGCGGCTTCCAGGTCCATCGCATCCCAGGTCTTCACGGCGGCGGCAACGGATTCCGGCGTCAGCTCGCAGCCCAGCACGCCCTGCACCCGGTCGCGCAGATGCGGCAGATTGAAATGCGGCAGGAAATGCCGGCCGTCCTTGGTTTCCCAGGGCTGGGTGATCGACGCCATGTGGATCATGGAGGGGCTGTTCAGCGCGGCCCAGCTGCCGTCTTCCTGTTGTCGGACGAGATTGTGCGAACTGCGCAGCGAGGCAGCGGCATGGCGCGTGTCGACACGCGCCTTCTGGCGGCGGCCGGTTTTCAGTTCCCAGATATCATTGACCGCAACGCCCACACCGGCGACCACATTGGCGCAGGTCTCGCCGATTTTGAACCGGGTCGAATAGACCGGGTCCGCGCCTGTGATTTCGACCTCGCCCGCTTCCGGTGCGCCGAGGCCGCGCACGGCCATGATTTCGTCGAATGCAGCGCCCATTTGTCCGTCTCCCTGATGAAATTCGGCCATAAGGGAGACCAGCAGGGCGTGCCTTGTCAATCCGGCCTTTTGGCGCGGCCGGATTTCCGCCGGTCAGTATTCGCCGCTGAGGCAGGCGCCGAGCGCCGGTGAGGGGCTGTGCCGGCGACGGATCGTGGTTTTCAGCGCAGCCGTCGCCCGGCGGGCGGTGGACATGTCGGGCGTTTCGATCTGGATGACGCTGCTGGCCGGCGGCTGCATGCCCCAGCCGGCGCGCTGCGGGTCACCGAAACCATCGAATTCGACCCAGACCTTGAAGTTATCCGTTGATTCGTCTGTGAGTGCCATGATGTCGTTATCCTGTGCGAATATGCGTTTCTTCGCGGGGATAAGGCCAGCGGCACATTAAACCGCCGTGACCGGCGTATGACAATTCTGTGATTCCAGAGGGTTGCAGCACCGCGCCCAATGCGGCGGCAGCGATATGCGGGGAAGATAAAAAAATCCCCGGCGGGCCGTTTCAGGAGAGGGGAGTTGATGCCGCGCCGGGGTGAGAAGCAGGAGAGAGCAGAAATCATTTCGCAGCTGGAGGAAATGACAAGTAAATGATACAAAAAATTCAAGTAACGTCAATATTTATCGTATATAATTACTTATTAAATTAAATAAATATATTATTTAACTTGAAGCTAAATTGAATAAAATTTTACTTATAGATACGGCTTTGCGCCAGCGCCCTTGATCCTGCCTGTCTTGCCGCGTGGTTGATCCCGCTCCATGATGGGTGAAATCACATGGCCTGCCGGACGGCATCAGGGGGAGATTCAATGCAGAAATCAGAACAGGCAGCTTTGACGCGGGGTATCCACCATCTCGGGCTGACCGTGCCGGATGTGGAAGCGGCCGCGGCATTTTTTGTCGGTACGCTTGGCATGACGGAGGTCGGGCGCCGCCCGGCCTATCCCGCCATTTTCGTGTCCGACGGTACGGTGATGCTGACACTGTGGCAGGCCGAGAATGCCGCCGCCGCGACGCCGTTTGACCGGCGCGGCAATATCGGGCTGCATCATGTGGCGCTGGCCGTCGCGGATACGGCGACGCTGGACAGGCTGCATGGAACGCTGGCGGAAACAACCGGTGTCGAAATCGAATTCGCGCCGGAGCCGCTCGGTGCGAATGCCTTCCGGCACATGATGTGCACGATTCCGGGCGGCGTCAGGGTCGAGTTCATTGCGCCCGTTGCGGCGGCGGAATAACGGGCGGCACTTCAATAGTGCCGGGCTGAGCGGCTCCTGTTTCCGGGCCGGCGCGGTACTGACCCGACCTTGCGGATACCCCTGCAGGATGGTTGACTTGGCCTCGCAGGATTACAGGAAGTGATGAGGGAGCGCGCAAGATCATGACTATCAGCATTCGGCCATTGCATCCGGTACTGGGCGGCGAAGTCGATGGGATCGACCTGCGCCAGCCGCTCTCTGCCGCAGACGTGGCGGCGATCGAGGCGGGTATGGACAAATACGCCGTGCTGGTCTTTCACGGGCAGGATATCACCGACGATCAGCAGAAGGATTTCAGCCTGAATTTCGGCGATCTGGAACGGCCGGATTCGGTCAGCAATATCACCAAGGACGAAGACCGGCGGCTCGGCCCGGATATTGCGGATATTTCCAACCTGACCAAGGAAAACAAGGTTTACGGCGGCGCGGACCGCCAGCGACTGTTCAATCTGGGCAACATGTTGTGGCATTCGGATTCGTCGTTCCGGGCGGTGCCGGCGAAATATTCGCTGCTGTCGGGGCGGATTATTCCAGCGACCGGCGGCAATACGGAATTCGCTGACATGCGCGCGGCCTATGACGCGCTGGACGATGAAATGAAGGCGCTGATCGAGGATCTGGTCTGCGAACATTCGCTGTTGTTTTCACGCGGGTCGCTCGGCTTCGACGAATTGAGCGCGCAGGAAAAGGCCGGCTTCCGACCGGCGCGCCAGCGGCTGGTGCGGACCCATCCGGTCACGGGGCGCAAGTCGCTATACCTTTCGGCGCATGCGGGCACGATCCTCGGCTGGCAGACGCCCGAGGCGCGGATACTGCTGCGCGAGCTGACCGAACAGGCAACCCAGCGCGAATTCGTTTACAGTCACAAATGGCGGCAATTCGACCTGGTGATGTGGGATAACCGCCAGGTCATG
>CAXBEC010000385.1:0-3838 GCA_963974145.1 uncultured Alphaproteobacteria bacterium
CCGCCGACCTGCTGGAAATAGGTGAACTGGCTGACTTCCATGCCGTCGCACCAGACTTCCCAGCCCAGCCCCCAGGCGCCCAGCGTCGGGCTTTCCCAGTCATCCTCGACGAATCGGATATCATGCGCCTTCGCATCGATTCCCAGCACCGCCAGGCTGTCCAGGTAAAGCTGCTGGCTGTCCTGCGGCGACGGCTTCAGGATCACCTGATACTGGTAGTAATGCTGCAGCCGGTTGGGGTTTTCGCCATAACGGCCATCGGTCGGCCGGCGCGAGGGCTGGACATAGGCGGCGCGCCACGGTTTGGGGCCGAGCGCGCGCAATGTCGTGGCGGGGTGGAACGTTCCCGCGCCGACTTCCATGTCATAGGGTTGCAGAATCACACAGCCCTGCCGCGACCAGTAGTCGTGCAGTTTCAGGATAAGCGACTGGAAGCTAGTGTTTTCAGCGTTATTCGGGGCCATGATCCGGCCAGACATTAAAAAATTGTGCGGCGCAACCTAGCGGCGCGACCTGACCGGGTCAACCGGGTCAATAGGGGCACGCCGATTTGCCGCAGTCCACCGCCCCGACCGCCGCGACATAGGTACCGCAAACGGGACATTGAACGGTATCGGCGACACCCGCGACCGCATCCTTCTTCTCCTGCGCGACCTTCTCCCGGCGCTGCTGGTCGATCCGGGTAAACAGTTTGAACCCGTACCAGACAGCGGCGATAGCGACCGCGAGGATGAACAGCTTGCTCAACATGCCGCAAGTATATGCGCCGTCACGAATTTACGGTCAAGCAGCGGTTACAGGCCGTAGCGGCCCCACAGGCCCCGCGCTTCCAGGGCGCCGACCAGTTCATCCGCCCAGGCCACCTGCAGGCCGAACTTCCGCTCGATCCAGCCCTTGCGGCTGCCGACGACGCTCAGACGCACCTTTTCGCCGAATTTCGCTCGCATGACGCTGCGCAGATCGCCGATCTCGTCGACCAGGCCCAGTTCCTTCGCCCGGTTTCCGGTCCAAAACTCGCCGCTGAACAGAACAGCGTCATCCGCCGCCAGCCGGTCGCCGCGCCGGTCCCGCACATGCTGTTTGAACTGGTCGTGGATATCGCGCTGCAGGTCCTTCAGGTGTTCGATATCATCGGGGTTTTCCGGCTGGAAGGGGTCAAGGATCGCCTTCTTGTCCCCGGCGGTGTGGACGCGCCGCTCGACGCCGATTTTCTCCAGCAGGGCGGGGAAGCCGAATCCGGCCGACACGACGCCGATGGAACCGATAACCGAGGCGCCATCGGCATGGATTTCATCGCCGGCGCAGGCCAGCCAGTAGCCGCCGGACGCCGCCACATCCTCGCAGAAGGCATAGACCGGCACCTTCTTTTCTTCGGCAAGGGCGCGGATACGCTTCGATATCAGCGCCGACTGCACGGGCGACCCGCCCGGCGAATTGACCAGCAGCGCGACCGCCGACAGATGCGGCATCTTGAAGGCCCGTTCGATGGGATCGGCGAGATCCTCCAGGGTCAGCCCGCCGCGGCGAATTCCCCCGGTGCGGCCAATCACGCCGGAAAGCCGCAGTACCGCAACCTGCGGGTTCTTGCTCAGTTTTTCTGCCAGTTTCTCGCCGGCCCAGGGCACGCGGCGGATCAGGCGCATCATTTTACATTCAGTCATCGCAGCCATGTGGTTCCGTCAGGCAGTAATTCCAAGGGGCCGGGTGTCACAATGGCAAAGCAGCGCCATCCCGCAACACGGCCAGCGCCGCTTCGGTATACGCGCCGTCGCGGCCGTGCAGGGTGAGCCCTGCCGCGAGCTGCAGCGGCGCCTGAACGCCCCGGCGCGCGCGAATGATCACCCGCTTCGCCGGGCGACCCTGCCCGGGCCAGAGCGGAAAAACAATGATCCCCCCGGCCCGTTCCCGCAGCAGTGCGAGAATTTCATCCAGCCGGTCGGCGCGATGCACCATCGTGACGCTGCCTTTCGGCGCCACCATCTGCAGGCAGAATTCGATCCAGGCTTTAAGGTCAGCCTCCCCCTCCACCATCGCCTTGGCTTTCGACGGGTCCGGCGGCGGCGCGCCCCGCCCGGCGGGCAGGTAGGGCGGATTGGCCATCACATGGTCGAAACCGCCCGGCGCCATCCCCGCGGGCGGGTGCAACAGATCGCCCGTGATAATTTCAACGCGCGCCTCGAAGTTGTTTCGATGGGCATTTTCCCTGGCGATTGCCGCCATTTCCGGCTGGATTTCGAGGCCGGTAACATGCGCGCCCGGCGTCCGAAACGCATAACACATCGCAGCCGCGCCAACGCCCGTCCCCGCATCCAGCACCTTGCCGGCAACGGCCGGAGTCGCCGCGGCCAGCAGAACGGGATCAATAGCCGCCCGGTAACCGCCGGCGGGCTGGCGCAGGGCGACGCGCCCGCCAAGCAGGGTATCGGGGGGAGAGGCGGCGGTTTCCAGCTCGCCCGCATTCGCAAGCAACCGGCGGGCGGTTTCATAATCGTCGTCCCCGACGAGAAGCCGGCGCGGAATGGCACCGATCGACCCTTCGAGGATGCTGGTATGGGTATCGAAGACGATTGCCTCGATCTGCTGCTCCGCAAGCAGCGCAGTGAGCCAGGACAGCCGAACCGGGTCCGTGGTCCGCAGGAGTTCCTTCACAAGCGATCCGCCACGATAGCAATCTCCCAATCCGGGTCCCGGCAAGTGTATCAGGATTGCCACAACCCACCAATCCCGCGAGGCCGCTCACCATACTTGACCGTTGTGTGGGTTGAACTATGCTCGACACGCTTCTGTCAATACAGGGCGTCAAAGAGGGAGCGGACATTGGCGGTCGTCGTAGAAATCGGACAATCACGCCGGGATAACATCAAGCGGGCGCTTGATCAGCTGACGACCTTGGTCGCGGACGATCTGAAGCGCGTCAACCAGGTTATCGTCGACAGGATGGACAGCCCGGTTGCGCTGATCCCGCAACTGGCGGGACATATTATCGCCGCCGGCGGCAAACGGTTGCGGCCGATTATCACGCTCGCGGCCGCCGACCTGTGCGGCTATCAGGGCGACCGGCATATCAGCCTCGCGGCCTGCGTTGAATTCATCCATACGGCCACGCTGCTGCATGACGACGTCGTCGACGATTCCGACCTGCGGCGCGGCCAGGACAGCGCCAAGGCGGTCTGGGGCAACCAGGCATCGGTGCTGGTGGGCGACTTCCTGTTTTCCCGCTCCTTCCAGCTGATGGTGCAGGACGGCTCGCTGCGCGTGTTGAAGATCCTGTCCGACGCTTCGGCAACCATTGCCGAAGGCGAGGTCATGCAGCTCATGACCACCAACGACACGGAAACCAGCGAGGCGGCCTATATGGACGTCATTCGCGCCAAGACCGCAAAACTGTTCGCCGCCGCTGCCGAAATCGGCGCCGTGGTTGCCGAACGCCCCGCAGCGGAAGGCGAAGCGCTGGAAAGCTACGGCATGAATTTCGGCATCGCCTTCCAGCTCGTCGATGATGTTCTGGACTATTCCGCCGAACAGGCGCAGCTGGGCAAGGCCATCGGCGACGATTTCCACGAAGGCAAGATCACCCTGCCCGTCGTGCTCGCCTGGCGGCGCGGCACGGAAGCAGAGCGGGATTTCTGGCGGCGGACGCTGGAAACCATGGATCAGCGGGATGGCGACCTGGAACATGCCATCGAACTGATGAACAAGTACAACGCATTGTCCGACACCATAGAACGCTCGCGCCATTACGGCGCCATCGCGCGCGACGCGCTGGGCATCTTTCCGGAAACGGAAACCAAGCGGGCGCTCGTCAACCTGATCGATTTCTGTATCGACCGCGCGTACT
>CAXBEC010000386.1:0-3836 GCA_963974145.1 uncultured Alphaproteobacteria bacterium
TCGGCTTTGCCCGCGACATGCTGCTCGCCAATGTGCTCGGCGCCGGAATGGTCGCGGACGCGTTTTTTGTCGCCTTCAAATTTCCCAATTTCTTTCGCCGCCTGTTTGCGGAAGGTGCCTTTAACGCCGGTTTCGTGCCGCTGTTCGCGGGCCGGCTGACAACGGACGGGCGCGACGCCGCATTGCGCTTTGCCTCGGAAGTCGCCGCGGTCATGATGACCGCGCTGGTTATTTTCAGCATAGCGGTCATTCTGGCCATGCCGTGGCTGATGCATGCCATCGCGCCCGGTTTCGCGGATGACCCGGTCAAGTTTGACATGACCGTCGAACTGACCCGGGTTACCTTTCCTTACCTGCTGTTCATGGCGCTGATTGCGCTGATGGGCGGGATGCTGAATTCGCTGGAGCGGTTTTCGGCCACGGCGGCAGCGCCGATTTTCCTGAACATCGTGCTCATTACGGTGCTGCTTCTGGCGCAGGCCGATGTTTTTCCCGTGCCGGGCTACGCGCTTGCCTGGGGCGTCGCGGGCGCCGGACTGGGCCAGTTTGTCTGGATCGCCTGGGCCTGCAAACGGGCGGGTGTCCTGCCTGCCCTGCCGCGCCCCCGGTTGACCCCCGGTGTGAAACGGCTGTTCGTGCTGATGGTGCCGGCGCTGATCGGCGCGGGTGTTGTGCAGATCAACCTTGTCGTCGACGTGATCCTCGCGTCGACCCTGCGGGAAGGTTCCGTGTCCTTTTTGTATTACGCCGACCGGGTAAACCAGCTGCCGCTGGGCGTCGTCGGCGTGGCCGTCGGTATCGTGTTGCTGCCGATGCTGGTGCGACAGTTGCGATCCGGTGAAGATCAAGCCGCACAATACAGCCAGAACCGTGCCATTGAATTCGCACTGACACTGACCGTTCCCGCGGCAGCGGCGCTGATCGCCATTGCCGGGCCGATCGTGACCGTCCTGTTCCAGCGCGGCGTCTTCGATGCGGTCGCTGCCGAAGCGACGGCCGATGCCCTTATGGCGTTTGCCGTCGGCCTGCCGGCCTATGTCCTTATCAAGGCCCTGACACCGGGATTCTATGCCCGCGAGGACACGAAAACGCCGGTGAAGATCGCCGTTGCGGCCGTTGCCGTGAATATCGTGCTGGCGGTTTCCCTGATGCAGGTCCTGGACCATGTGGGCATTGCCCTGGCAACGGCCCTTGCCGCCTGGATGAATGCCGGCCTGCTGGGGTTAATCCTGATACGGCGCGACCATCTGACCCTCGATGCACGGCTCCGCAACCGGATTCCCCGCCTGGTTCTGGCATCCGCCGTCCTCGGCGGCGGGCTGTACGGGGCGGCTGCGTATCTGCAGGTCTGGTTTACCGGTGGCGAGCTGGAACGAATTGCCGCGCTGGTCCTGCTGGTGGCCGGCGGCGGTGTGGTTTTTGTCGGGCTGGCGGCGGCGACCGGCGCCGTGCGGCTCGGCGACCTGCGGGAGATGGTCTCGCGAAAGTAAGGCGCCGCCATCGCGTGCCGCCCCGGGCTTGACCGGGGACGGAGGAGCCGCGATAACACGCGCCGTTCTGTAATACGGAAGTTTCCCAACGAGGGCGTCATGGACCGGATATTCTCGGGCGTACAGCCCACGGGCAATCTGCATCTCGGCAATTATCTCGGCGCGATCCGGAATTTTGTCCGCCTGCAGGAAGACAATGAGTGCATTTACTGCGTTGTCGATCTGCACGCGATCACGGTCTGGCAGAATCCGGACGAGCTGCGGCAGAGCACCCGCGAGGTGACCGCGGCGTTCATTGCCGCCGGCGTCGATCCGAAAAAGAGCGTCATCTTCAACCAGTCCCGCAACCCGCATCATGCGGAACTCGCTTGGGTATTCAACTGCATCGCGCGGCTTGGCTGGCTGAACCGGATGACCCAGTTCAAGGAAAAGGCCGGCAAGAACCGCGAGAATGCCTCGGTGGGCCTGTACGCCTATCCGAACCTGATGGCCGCGGATATTCTGGCCTACAAGGCGACGCATGTGCCCGTCGGCGAGGACCAGAAGCAGCATCTGGAGCTGTGCCGGGATATCGCCCAGAAATTCAACAATGATTACGACGTCGAGCTATTCCCGATAACCGAGCCGCTGATCATGGGGCCGGCCACGCGGGTCATGTCCCTGCGTGACGGATCATCGAAGATGTCGAAATCCGACCCTTCCGACAACAGCCGGCTGAACCTGACCGACGACGCCGACATGATTGCGCAGAAGATCCGGCGGGCGCGGACAGACCCGGAGGCGCTGCCCAGCGAGACAGCGGGGCTGGAAGGGCGCCCGGAAGCGGCCAATCTGGTCGGCATCTATGCGGCGCTGTCTGACCGAAACATCGACGACGTCCTGTCCGATGTCGGCGGCAGGATGTTTTCTGAGTTCAAGCCCATGCTGGCCGAGGTCGCGGTTTCCGTGCTGGGACCGATCGGCGCGGAAATGCAGCGGCTGGTCGCCGACCCCGCCTATATCGACAGTGTACTGAGCGATGGCGGGTCCCGCGCGCGGGATATTTCGGCGCCGGTCATGCGTGAAGTCTTTGACGTCGTGGGTCTGCTGCGGTCCTGAATCGGGCCCCTGTGCGACCCAACCCCTTGCGCCGCCTGTTCCGGATGCACAGTTAATGACAATGAATGATGATGAGCTGATCAGTGATTCAACTACCGCACGTCCCCGGCTGGGCGGCAACACCGGTCGCGTCCGGGAGCGGAATTACGGCAGGATTGCGCTACGGATACTGGGCATACTCGCCATTGTGGCGCTGCTTTACTATCCCGTCGGGATGCTGATCATCCACGATATCGAAGACGAAGCCGAGTTGACCTACCAGGTCGAGGAGAACGAAAGCCACGCAATCGCCGCGGCCGCGGCGCTGATCACGCGCGAGACCGATATAAACCGCTGGACGGCGAATGATCCCTTCTTCATGCCCGGCTTCCTGCTCGACAACATGCCCAATTTCCAGCAGGGCATCATGTATGCCCTGTCCCGTTTCGCGATCGAAATGAGCGACCAGATCGGCCGGGTCCGCGGGTCGAGTCAGGTCGATGCCGACCTCGACAGCGCGGCGGGCCGGCTGAAATTTCCCGGCACGATCTGGTTTTTCGATTTCGCGACATCGCTGGCGCCGACCACGGCATCCGAACAGCATTACCGGACGGCCCGGCATGCTTTCCTGAACTACAACAAGCGGCTGGCCGCCGGGCAGGCCAGTTTCGAACGCCGCGCCGACAATCTGCAGGCGACGCTGGAGCGGATCAGCAACGATATAGGCTCGTCATCGGCGGTGATCGACCAGCGGATCGCCGAGGGCGGTTTCCTGATCGACACGCAGGCGGATGACGTCTTCTACCAGACTAAGGGCCGGCTATATGCCTATTACCAGATCCTCAAGGCACTGGGCCTGGACTTCCAGAAAATCATTGCGGAACGTGAATTGACCGCTGCCTGGGATCAGATGCTGGACTCACTCCGCGTGGCCTCACAAATGCAGCCGCTGGTCGTGGTCAACGGCGCCCCGGACAGTCAGGTCATGCCGAGCCATCTCGCGTCGCAAGGCTTCTATCTGTTGCGGTCCCGGACGCAGTTGAAGGAAATCGCCAATATCCTTCTGAAATAGCCCCGTCGTGACATCCTGACAGGCGGGCAGTGACGCGCTAGAGTCTTCCCATTACATTCCGAATGCCGAATGCGTTGGCGCCCGGGAATTTAAAGAGGAAGCACAATCCATGTTCAGCCTGACCGACGAACAGCGGGCCTTTCAGGCGCGCGCCCGCGAGCTCGCGGAAACCGTTATTGCGCCGCGCGCCGCCGAGG
>CAXBEC010000387.1:0-3832 GCA_963974145.1 uncultured Alphaproteobacteria bacterium
CACCGCACCATCAGCCTGGTGCCGTGCTGCTGCCGGGCGATCATGACCGAAGATTTTGCCGCCAACTGGCACCAGCGACTCAGTATGGTGGACGAAACCGGCATGGAGAGTCTGGGCGCGGCGACCGTCGAGCGCTGGTTTACCGAGCCGTTCCGCCGCGAGAACCCGGAGACCATAGAGGCGGTGCGCCAGATGTTCCTGCGCACGACCGAGACCGGGTTTCGCGGCTTCATCGCTGCATTCCTCGGCCTCGACTATCGTACGGGCATCGCCGGGATCGACACGCCGACCCTCCTGATCGGCGGCGGCGAAGACCGCGGCGGCGGGCCGCGCGAGATCATGGCGCAGATGGCCACCGTTATACCGCATGCGCGCCTCAAGGTAATTGAAGGCGCCAGCCATATCTGCAACATCGAACGCCCCGAAGCCTTCAATGCCGCTGTCGCCGCGTTTCTGCGCGAGCACCGGGCGACTTGAGGCACCAGCCGTAGCGCCAATTCGGATCGCTTTAGAAAACCGCCTTGCGGAAGAACAGCGCCTGGCAATTGCATTTGTCGGTGCGCTGTTCGCACAGGAATTCGCCCTTGTCGCATTGTTCGCGCCAGTAGCTGTCCTGGCTGGTCCAGAATTCGAACCCCATACGCTTCATCACGCCCTCGACCTTGGTGGAGCCGGGGCCGCGCTTGAAGGTGACGATCAGCTTGTCGCCCCCCAGCCCGACCAGCTTGTCATGGACAATGGTCAACAGCTTGGAACCGATTCGTTCACCGCGGTATTCCGGCAGCACGCCGACCGTCTGGATCACGCCGATCGTTCCTTCGGCGTCGGCCTCGCGCAGGTCCTCGGGGATATCAGGGACCCGATTTTCAAGGAACGCCGCCAGCGTATTTTTCTTCAATACGGTGCCGTGCGCGAAACCGATGAGTTCGTCGTCATCCGACAGACACAGCACCATATAGGCGTTCGGGCCTTTCGAGATTGCGGACGGATTCGGGAAATAGCCCTTGCCCGAAATACGATCGGCCAGCGCCAGAACCTGTTCCTGAAACAGCGGCGTGTAATCTTCGAAATGCATTACCTTACCTCCCAAGTCGACCTGCTGCCGACATTGCGGCGACTTCGACATCCCATTCTAACGCAAAACAACCTGAAAAGGTCCCGCGAATCCGTATAGGGGAACCGGATTGCAAAAATGGCGTTGATTCAAGTCAATGCGATAGCGCCGGATGACGTGCATTCTTGCACTCGAAATATGACAAGTGAGGAAATTCCGCGATGCAGGCGAAAGACATCATGACCGTCAACGTCATTTCCGCCACCGAGGACACACCCGTTCACGAGGTCGTCGGCCTGTTGCTGAAGCATCGGATAAGCGCATTGCCGGTTGTCGATGCAGATAATCGGGTTATCGGCATCGTCAGCGAAGGCGATCTGCTGCGCCCGGAAGGGAGCCAGCGCGACACGGCCGAACGCCCCTGGTGGCTGGAGGCCGTTTTCGCGGGCAAGACCGTTGAATTTGAAAAATCCCACGGTCGGACGGTCGGATCCGTCATGACCCGGGATATCCTTACCGTGGAGCCCGGAACCCCGGCGACCGACATCGCCGGCTTGCTGGAGCGCCATCGCATCAAGCGCGTCCCGGTGGTCGATGGCGGAAAACTGGCCGGCATCGTCAGTCGCGCCAACCTGCTGCACGGTCTCGCGGGCGCGATTGTCGAACACCACGAGCCAGGCGCCGCCCGGGACCGGGAGATCCGGGATGACCTGTTGCAGACCCTCCTGGACGAACATGAACTCGACACGGTCCTGGTCAATGTCACGGTTCATGACGGCCATGTCCGCCTCTGGGGTGTGGTTGAAAACGCGGAAGAAGCCGAATTGGCCGAACGTGCCGCGAAGGCCATGCCGGGCGTGACATCGGTCGAAAACAATCTCGGTGCCGGGCCTCTTTCGGGCGTCCCGGTCTGAACGCCGAGAGGGGCGCGGCGGCGATACTCCCCCCTATTGGCTGCCGCGTCCCGATCCTCCTATAGTCGGTGCAACTGCTTTTCGCTTCACAGGGGGATTCTTCATGACGCGACATATCGGGGCGCTGCTGCCGGCGACCAATACGACCATCGAAACCGAATACAGCCGGCTGCCACAGGACATTCTGCAGTTTCATTACGCGCGCTGTGACAAGGGCGGCGGTTCGCCCTTCCATCCCAGCAAGGATGAAGATGTCGCCTATCAGTCGAAAATGCTGAGCAAGGCCAAGGTCGAGGTCATCGGGTTGATCCAGACCTCGGCCAGTCTGTTCGAGGACGGCTATGACGCACGGGTGAAGAAGCTGATCACCGACAATTCGGGCATTCCGGCCCTGACGTCGGCCGAAGCCATGGGCGCGGCAGCGAAAGCGCTGGGCGTGAAGCGGGTTGCCATCGTCACCCCCTATTCGACCGAGGTGATCCAGCGCGCGGCGGATTACTACAAGACCGGCTTCGGACTGGAAGCCGCGGCGCTGGAAGCTTTCCAGGCGACCGATGCCTATGCGATTTTCAGCCTCAGCGCCGACAACGCGACGGCAGCCTTCGAGCGGCTGGATTCGCCGGATGTCGAGGCGTTCATCGTACCCGGCGGCAATTTCCAGACCATGCCGCATATCGACGGCTGGGAAAAACAGTTCGGCAAACCGGTAATCGCCACCAACCCGGCGCTGGTCTGGGCCAGCATGAACCTGCTGGGCATCACCGACAAATTGCCCGGGCTGGGCCGGCTGCTGGCGGAGATGCCGAAGGGGTAGAAGGGGTAATCGTCCCCCGTTCCCTTACGGCATGCCCTTCTGCACTTTCGGGAAGACCTCCTCCGCCAGAAGGTGGAAGGAATCCAGAACCTGCCCCTGCGGCATGCCGATGCCCTGCACGCTCATGATAATGTGGTTCACGCCCAGCACTTCGTTGTAGCGCAGCATTTCCTCGGCCACCTCGTCCGGGTCGCCGACGATGAAGCGGTCGCGGGCCAGTTCCTCGTAGTCCTGGGTGATGTCCCGGTCGTCCGCCGCCATCGCCTTGTCCTGGCCCCATTCGGCGTAAACGTCGTACATGGACTTGATATAAGGCCCTGCAACCCGCACGGCCTCGTCATGGGTCGGGGCGCAGAATACCTCGCGCCGCATCGGCAGTTCCTTCGGGAAGGGCTTGCCGACCCGGTCCAGTTCTTCCCTGTAGATATCCATCTGGCGGCGGAAGGTTTCCATCTTCTGGTGCGGGTTCAGGTACCAGCAATCGCCCAGCCGCGCTGCCCGCCGGATAGCGTTATCGGCATTGGCGCCGATCCAGACCGGCGGGTGCGGATCCTGCTGCAGCGGGGTGGAGATCCCGGCATTGTCCAGTTCGAACCGGTCGCCGGTCATGGTGACGCTTTCCTCGGTCCACAGCCGCTTGATCGCTTCCAGGTTCTGCTCGAACCCCTTTACGCCTTCACCCTTCTTCACACCGAACGCCTTGTACTCCACATCCCGGTAGCCCAGCGCGCAGCCGAAGATCATGCGCCCCCCGGACATCAGGTCCATGGTCGCAAACGTCTCCGCGACTTCCAGCGGGTTATGCAGTGTCAGCAGCACGATCCCGGCGTTGAGGCGCATGTCCGGCGCTTCGGCCATGACCCGGCAGAGGTACGGAATCTGCGTCATTTCCCGGTGCGGATAGGATGAAAAATGCGAGCCCTTGGTAATTGAGTCGTAGCCCAGTTTGTTCAATAACCGGGCCTGCTCCATCAACTCCTCGAACCGGGCCGGCATGTCGTCATTCCGCTCGAACACGCCGCGCTGCATCACGCCGAACTGCATTTTCTT
>CAXBEC010000388.1:0-3825 GCA_963974145.1 uncultured Alphaproteobacteria bacterium
GGTCCAGCCGTGATAGATGCAGGTGAACCGGCGCAGGTTGCCCTTCTGCTTCAGGCAGAGCAGGTTGCCGCGATGGACGCAGCGGTTCTCGAAGGCGTTGAGCCGGCCCTCCGCGTCGCGGGCCACCAGGATCGCCACCTCGCCCACCGTGGTCGCCAGGTAATCGCCCGGATTGGCCAGTTCCACTTCAAGGCAGAGATAGGCCCAGGTATCGCCGCCGAACAGGCATTCCTGTTCGCGGTCATAGATGGCCTGGTCGGTATAGACCCGGAACGGCACCTCGCTGATTCCGTTGGACGGCCAGCCAACGCCCTGCTGGTCCAAAACACCGGTCTGTGACATACGGGCACCTCCCACGCGCGCAGTTGTCGCAATACGCGACCAGATTACGGGTGTTTCAGCCGCAAGGGAAGCCGCACGGCAGCGGGCGCATATAAGGGGATCGGCAGGGACTCGACGACGCGGCGATAAAAAGGCACCCTGCGGGAATCGCCGGGTCGGCCATCCGGGCACTGTTCCCAGCGCCAGCCGCTCTGCTCCGAAATGAACAATATTCGAGGAAAGATTATGCGACCGAACAAGATCAAGCAGATGTGGCGTGACGGCAAACCGACGACCCTGGGCTGGCTTTCCATTGCCCACGGGTTCTCGGCCGAACTGATGGCGCGGCAGGGGTTTGACGCGCTGTGCGTCGACCTGCAGCACGGCACCTCGGAGATGGGCGATATCCTGCCCATGCTGCAGGCGATTTCGCAGACGGATACGGTTCCGGTCGTGCGCGTCGCCTGGAACGATCCGGCAGCGATCATGAAGGCGCTGGACCTCGGCGCCTATGGCATCATCGTGCCGCTGGTCAACAATGCCGCGGAAGCCGCGAAGGCCGTGGCGGCCTGCCGTTACATGCCGGTCGGCATGCGCTCCTCCGGCCCGGTGCGCGCGGCGCATTACGGCGGCGCTAATTATTTTGATGAAGCGAATGACGAGATCATCGTCATGGCGATGATCGAAACCCAGGAAGGTCTCGCCAATCTGAACGAAATCTGCGCCACGCCGGGGCTGGACGCGGTCTATATCGGCCCGGCAGACCTGTCCTTTGCGCTGGGCATGCCGCCGCGCGCCGACAATCCGGATCCCAAGCACATGGAAACCTGCGACAGAATAAAGGCCGCCGCGCACAAGGCCGGGATCAAATGCGTCATGCATTGCGCCGGGGCGGAATTCGCGGCGGGCGCGATCAAGCGCGGCTTCGACATGGTCATGCTCACCTCTGACATGAACTGCATGATCGCCGGCGCGCGCCAGCAGCTCGACGCGTTCAAGGCCAAGACCGACTGATCCTTCGCTGAGACCCGCGACCTTCCGCGCCGCGCTGCCGGGCATGGCGCTGCGCGGAAGGATACCGGCGGCAGCACAACCCGCCCCCGCTCGACCCTTGAAAACGACGCGCCCGTCAGGCACTTTCCCCGAACGCCACAACGAGCACAGGACGGGGAGATTTTTCCGATGGATGTACGCGCCGCAGTCGCCCACAAGGCCGGAGCACCGCTGACGATCGAAACGGTTCAGCTGGAAGGGCCGAAGGCCGGCGAGGTACTGGTCGAGATCAAGGCGACCGGGATCTGCCATACCGATGAATTCACCCTGTCCGGCGCCGACCCGGAAGGCATATTTCCCGCCATCCTGGGGCATGAGGGCGCGGGCGTGGTTGTCGATACCGGGCCGGGCGTCACCAGCCTGAAGAAGGGCGACCACGTTATTCCCCTGTACACGCCGGAATGCCGGCAATGCGAATACTGCACCAGCGGCAAGACCAACCTGTGCCAGGCGATCCGCGTGACCCAGGGCCAGGGTGTGATGCCGGACGGCACCAGCCGGTTTTCCATCGGCGGCGAGAAGATCTTCCACTACATGGGCACCTCGACCTTCGCCAATTACACGGTGCTGCCGGAAATCGCGCTGGCGAAAATCCGCGAGGACGCGCCGTTCGACAAGGTATGCTATATCGGCTGCGGCGTCACCACCGGGATCGGTGCGGTGATCAACACGGCCAAGGTCGAGCCGGGTGCCAACGTCGTCATTTTCGGGCTCGGCGGGATCGGGCTGAACGTGGTGCAGGGCGCACGGCTGGCCGGGGCGGATATGATCGTCGGCGTCGACCTGAATCCGGGCCGCAAGGAACTGGCCGAAAAATTCGGCATGACCCATTTCGTCAACCCGTCCGAAGTCGGCGGCGATCTGGTCCCCTACCTCGTGGACCTGACGAAGGGCGGAGCCGATTATTCCTTCGAGTGCATCGGCAATGTGAACGTGATGCGCCAGGCGCTGGAATGCTGCCACAAGGGCTGGGGCGTTTCGGTCATCATCGGCGTGGCGCCGGCAGGGGCGGAAATTTCGACGCGGCCGTTCCAGCTTGTGACGGGCCGCGAATGGAAGGGCACAGCCTTCGGCGGCGCACGCGGCCGCACCGACGTGCCGAAGATTGTCGACTGGTACATGGACGGCAAGATCAATATCGACGATTTGATCACCCACAAGCTGCCGCTGGAGAAAATCAACGACGCCTTCGACCTGATGCATGCGGGCAAGTCGATCCGCTCCGTCGTCGAATTCTAGGGCGGGACCCGGGCATGACCCTGACAACGGTCAGCGAGCATCACTGCTTCGGCGGCGTCCAGGGCATCTACAGCCATTTCGCCGACAGCACGAGCTGTGACATGCGACTATCGGTCTTTGTGCCGCCGCAGGCGAAGGATGGGCCGGTGCCGGTGCTGACCTTCCTGTCCGGGCTGACCTGTACGGAAGAAAACTTTATGACAAAGGCGGGGGCGCAGCGTTACGCGGCCGAACACGGGCTGATGATCGTCGCGCCGGATACCAGCCCCCGCGGCGACGATGTCGCAGACGACGAAGCCTATGACCTGGGACAGGGTGCAGGCTTCTATGTCGATGCGCGGCAAAGCCCGTGGTCGGCGCATTATCTGATGTACAGCTACGTCACGAAGGAACTGCCCGCGCTGATCGAACAGAATTTCCCCGCCGATTCCGTACGGCAGGGCATATTCGGCCATTCAATGGGCGGGCACGGCGCGCTGGTCTGTGCGCTGCGCAATCCCTACCAGTACCGCTCGGTTTCCGCTTTCGCGCCCATCGTCGCCCCCAATGCCTGCCCCTGGGGAGTGAAAGCCTTTGCCGCCTATTTCGGCCCGGACCGCGAAATCCGCCACCGTTACGATACCTGTGAGCTGATCCGCTCCGGCCACCGGCAAACGGAAATCCTGATCGACCAGGGCACCGCCGACCCGTTCCTGGAGGAACAGCTCAAGCCCGAACTGCTGCGCGACGTCTGCCGCGACGCCGAGCAGGAGCTGACCCTGCGCATGCAGGAGGGCTATGATCACAGCTACTACTTCATCGCCAGCTTCATGGCAGAGCATATCGCGCATCATGCGCGACTGCTGAAGTAGGGGAGAACCCAAACCTCGCGCCTGACCTGCGCATCGCATCCGAACGTGACAGTAACGGAACAGGTCGCTCGAAACCTTCCCCCCCCCTTCCATGTCATGTTCGGACTTGATCCGGACATCGTGATTCGCGGGTGCTGCCGTTCCTATGCCATCCTCCCCACATGGCCTATTACGTCTACATCATGGCAAACAGGAAAGATGGTGCGCTCTATATCGGCATGACAGGCGATATTGCCCGGCGCACCTATGAGCACAAGCATAGTCTGGTCGACGGGTTCTCAAAACGTTACGGCTTAAAGATGCTCGTATTTGTCGAATCTCATGACGACGTGCACCTGGCGATCCAGCGTGAAAAAACACT
>CAXBEC010000389.1:0-3811 GCA_963974145.1 uncultured Alphaproteobacteria bacterium
CGAAAGGGCGGATCCGGCAAGACAACGCTGGCCGGACACCTGGCGGTTCAGGCGGAGCGCGCCGGTTTCGGCCCGATCGCACTGGTCGATACGGACCCCCAGGGCAGCCTTTCGGACTGGTGGAACGAGCGCAAAGCGGAGACCCCGGTCTTTGCGCGGACCATCATCGCGCAACTGCCCCGCGACATCGAACGGATGAAACGTCTCGGGATCCGCCTGCTGATCGTCGATACGCCACCGGCCATAACCCTGACGATCGCCCATGTGATCAAGGTATCCGACCTGGTTGTGATTCCGACCCGGCCAAGCCCGCATGACCTGCGCGCCGCCGGCGCCACGATTGAACTGGCGGAGCGCATGGGCAAGCCGATGATCTTCGTGATCAATGGCGCGACACCACGTGCGCGCATTACGTCGCAGGCGGTCATCGCATTGTCACAGCACGGCACGCTCGCGCCATCGATCATCCATCAGCGGACGGATTTCGCATCGAGCATGATTGACGGACGGACGGTGATGGAACTGCCGCGCAAGTCCCGATCTGCAGCGGAAATCGAAAGCCTCTGGATGTATATGGAAAGCCGGTTGATCCGCGACGATATGGCGGCGCGCCAGAATATTCTGCAGCGGGTGGCACCGCCACCGGCCTCCTATGGCATCCAGTCCGTTACCGGGGAACGGCATCTTGAAGGGGAGATTGTTCGATGAGCGGCTATGAAGCGTCTGCTCCGCTGACGGGTACCCTGCTGTCCAGCAAGGGTGCCGCTGCGCCGAGCAATTCCGTTGCGTCTCTGCTGGACGGTTTCGCGGTTGAAGCGGTGGACGTGGAACCACCCGTTGCGCGCGCCAATCAGCCGCAAAAAGCGGGACCGGCCTATCAGTCGTTGCGTAGTCATGGCGCAGTCCGTGATCAGGCCACACTAAGGCCGCAGTCAAAACCGGTTGCGTCGCAGGAGCGCATCAAACTGTCGCTTCGTTTAAGCGCAGATCAGCATCTTCGCCTGAAGCTGGCAGCGGCGCATCTGCGGCAAAGCAGCCAGGCGCTGCTGATGGCGGCGCTGGACGAATATCTCGCTAAAGCTGCCCCTGAAGTCCGGAATGGTGGGTGTAACTGCCTGATGTCCGGAGACGCCGGCAGCGGTGGGCGGTATCATGATGAATCCTGCGGACACGCGGATTAAGCCCGCGATGAAAGCGGACGCGGACTGCGGCCATGAGGCCGCCTCGCTTTCCGATATGGGGCTGCGGCGCCCAACCGCTTCGTCTGAAGGGAAGGATGGCGACATCACGGCAACGCTGGCGGCAATGCCGGCGGCGCCGGAAATCCTGTCGGATTTCGAAGGCATCGAACCGATTGCCGGAACGGAAATGCGCGACGTCACCCCCAGAACATCCGGGCCCGAGGATATCGTGGCGTGGTGGAAAGGGCTTCGGCAGTCCCGCCCGATGCCTTCGCGGGCGCTGTTGAAAGCATCCGATCTGGCATCGCGTTCTTTAAGTCCGGTGCTGTTCCGCTGTGGCGAAGTGCCTGGCCAGTTACAGCCCGATCTTGCCTTTGCGACAGCATTGCGGGCCAATAGGGATGGGCGCGAAACCACCCTTGCGGGCGGCGCGGAAATAACGGCGATGCTGTCACAATGGATGATCCGGGTCGCCAATAAGGCGCTGGCGGCCGCCGCACCCGTACAGGAGGAATCCCATCTGGAAACGGCCGGGGGCAGGACCGGCTACACGCTCGTCGCACTACCCTTTGGCGCCGATGGCCGAACGGACCATATACTCTGCCACGTTCAGCGGAATGACACAGGCTCCTGAAACCGCCCGAATCTAGATGAACAGTTTTTCGTTTTCCATACCGGTATAGAGCCCGGCAACGAATTCCTCATAACCGTTATACAGTCGGGTCGGCACCCGGTCGTCCAGGCCCAGCACACGTTCTGAAGCCTGACTCCAGCGCGGATGCGATACTTCCGGATTCACATTGGCCCAGAATCCGTATTCGCGGGACTGGATGCCCTGCCAGAAGGTGACGGGCCGCTTGTCGGTAAATTCAATGCGAACGATCCCCTTGGCGGATTTGAAACCGTATTTCCATGGCAGGGTCAGGCGAAACGGTGTCCCGTTCTGCTTCGGCAATGGCTTGCCATAGGCGCCGGTCGCCATATAGGCCATCTCGTTGGTCGCCTCCGCGATGGTCAGCCCCTCGGTATAGGGCCAGGGATACCACGAGGATTTCTGTCCCGGCGCGACCTTCGGGTTCTCGAAGCTGGTGAATTTCAGGTATTTCGCGGAAGACAGCGGCTGCGCCAGGTCGACCAGCGCCTTCAGGGAAAAACCGCTCCAGGGTACGTCCATCGACCAGGCTTCGACGCAACGATGCCGGTACAGCCGTTCGTCCAGCGGCATTTTCGCCAGCAGCTCGTCGACATCAATGGTGATGGGCTTTTCGACCAGCCCGTCGAGCGTCAGCGTCCAGGGTCGAAGGGGAAGCGCCTGCGCCTTGTCCCAGATCGATTTCGACGAACCGAATTCGTAATAATTATTATAGGTCGTGACCAGCCGTTCTTCGGTAATCGGGCGGTCCAGCGTGTAGGCCGGGTTGCGCGGGACGGGGTAGAGCGGGGCGCTCGGATCCGGTTCCGGCGGCTTGCGTGTCACGATTGCCGGGTTGTCGTCGCAACCGGCGACCAACGGCGATATCGCCGCCATGATCGAGCCGGCGGCAATGCCCTTGGCCAGGTTACGGCGGCCGTGAAACAGGTTCTCGGGAGTTGCCGAGGAGTCGGGCCGCATCCAGCCGCGCGGAATTTTAATCAGCATCTTGTGCCTCCTGTGTAACAGCGCCCGGAATCCGGTTCAGTTGACGTAGCGCCGCAAGATATCAGCCATCTGGTCCACGCCCAGAACAGGCGGGATCAGGGTCGCAAATTTACCGTCCGGCCGCATCAGGTAAATGAAAGAGCCGTGGGCATAGACCGGGCTGCCGTCGCCTGCCTGGGAAACCTGGGTGGATTCGACCTGGAAGGCCTGCATCGTTTTTTGAACCTGTGCCGCTGTGCCGGTCAGGCCCAGCAGGCGCGGGGGTACTTTCGGCATTTGCCGCGCCAGCGCTTCCGGGGTGTCGTTCCCCGGATCGACCGTAATCAGCACGTGCTGCACCCGGCTGCTGCCCGCCCCCAGCGCATCCAGGGCAGCCGTCATGCGCTGCAGGACGACGGGACAAATCGATTTACAATTGGCATAACCGAAAAAGACCAGCAGGAAGGCACCGTGGAAATCCGCATCGGTCCGCTGCTGTCCGTAATGATCGGTCAGCGTGAACGGGCCCCCGATATGGTCGAAGGGCAGCGATCCCGGCGTCGTTGTGGCCAGCCTCGCCGGTGTCGCGGAGGGTATTGGTGCCGCATGCAATGACGGATCATGTGCTGCCGCCGGTCCGCTCAGGAACAGAAGGCTGGCCGCAAATATGGCCCATCCGGCTTTCATGGGCTACTGCTTCGCCTCATAGGCCTTGTCCGCAGCCATCCCGAGCCCCAGCTTGCCGTTCGCCGCAAGTTCGGCCTTGATTTTCGGATCGTGCAGATACCATTCATCGACCATGTCGCTCTTCGGGTCGACACCGTTCGCGGCCGCCCATTTCGGCAGGAACCGGTTCGCGCCGCGCCACGGACCATCCGGCGCCTTGCGCACATATTGCAGCGCAAAGATCGTGTAGCCGCGATTGGTCGTCAGCAATCCGTCGGCAATCACGGACTCGTTACAGAAATCGATCAGCTCCGCAGCGGTGCCGGCAAAGATGACCGAGTTTTTC
>CAXBEC010000390.1:0-3806 GCA_963974145.1 uncultured Alphaproteobacteria bacterium
CACCTGGTGTCGCCCGGGCTGGTGGAATCGCATTTCCATCTCGACAAGGCGCTGGTCGTCGACCGCGCGCCGCCGCCTTCGGACCGGCAGACCCGCGATCACATGCAGCGCACGGCGGCCATCAAGCATACCTTCACGGTGGAGGATATCTACGACCGGGCGCGCCGGACGCTGGAACAATGCGTGCTGAACGGCGTCACCCATATGCGCACCCATGTCGAGCTCGATCCCAATGTCGGCATGAAGGGCTTCGATGCCATTGCGCAACTGGCGGAAGACTACCGCTGGGCGATTGACCTGGAGCTTTGCGTCTTCCTGCAGGAAGGCTGGACGGCCGTACCGGGGGCGGAAGACAATATTGTCGAAGGCCTGCGACGCGGCGCCCCCGTGGTTGGCGGCGCGCCGCGCTACGACCCCGACCGGGCCGGACAGATCGACCGCATCTTCGCGCTGGCGCGGGAATACGATGTGCATGTCGACATCCATCTGGATGGCGGGCACGACACCAGCGAGATCGACGTCTACAAGGTCTGCGATCATGCGGACCGGCTTGGCTGGGGTGGCCGCGTCGCCATCGGCCATGGCTCGAAATATGCCTCGCTGCCGCCGGAGCCGCTGCGGCAACTGGGCGTGCGGCTGGGCGAGGCGGGGGTCGCGGTCGCGGTCCTGCCGGCCACCGACCTGTTCAACAATGGCCGCCACATGGACCACAATGTCCTGCGCGGCGTCGCGGATGCCAACACGCTGGTCGGGCTCGGCGCGAACTGTTCGATTTCGACCAATAACGTCCTGAACCCGTTCACGCCCTTTGGTGACTGTTCGCTGGTACGCATCGCCAACATGTATGCCAATACGGTGCAGCGCGGCACAGCGGCGGACCTGGCGGAAATCTTCACGATGATTACCGACCGGCCGGCCCGAATCATGCGCCGTGACAACTACGGTATTGCGCCGGGCAACCCGGCCGACCTCGTGCTGTGGAACGTCGACACCCCATCGGACGTCATTGCATCCATCGCCCAACCCGTCGCCGGGTTCAGGCGCGGCAGGCGCACTTTCCTGCGCTCCCTGCCCTATCTGCAACGGCCATGAACGAACCGGGCATACCGACCGGCGGTTGCATTTAATAACTTATTAACCAAACCCTTATAGCGGATATTAATCAAACTCGTATCCTATCCGGTAACAGCTGCCCGCAGCACTCAAACAACGCCGGATCATATGAGCCAGAAATCCAGTATCGCGAAGCCTCCACCCGAAAACGAGCCTGCGATCAATATAGATGAGCGACATTTCCGGCACGCAGCCGATTTCCTGCCGGCGCCTGTCGTCTATTGCGACCGGGCGCTGGTCTTTCGCTACGCCAATCCGACAGCGGCACAATGGCTCGGTAAACCGCTGTCAGAAATTGTCGGCTATCCCATGGCCGAAGTCCTGATACCGGGCCGTCCGGAACTGTCTGCCCCGCGCCATAAGGCGGTCCTGAATGGTGAAAAACTGACGCTGGAAGAAACCCGTTTGTGCGGTGATGGAAATATCCGCCATGTCCGGCTCGACTATGTCCCCGATTTCGACGATGACGAAAATGTCGTCGGGTTTTTCGTCCTGCTGACCGACCTGACCGAACAGCGGAATGCCGAAGCCAGGGCAACGCATACCTATCAACAGCTCAAACTTATTGTCGACGCGATTCCGGCCATGATCGCCTATTGCGATCGCGACAGCCATTACGTGGTCGTCAACCAGACAATGGCGGACTGGTTCCAGACGGACCCGGACAACCTGATAGGAAAGACACCATGGGACCTGTACGAACCTGACATAGCCGAAAAAATGGCGCCCGCTATTGCAAAGGTATTGTCGGGCGAACGGGTCGATTACGAGGCCCCCCGGCGATATCCGAACGGACAGAGCCGCGTCGTAAACACAACGCTCATACCCGATACCGATAGTGACGGCATTGTCATCGGCTATTTCGTCATGGTGACGGATATTACCGAACGGAAACTGGCCGAAGAAAAACTGGCGACGCTCGCCTATCAGGACTCCCTGACAGGCGTCACCAACCGGCGCCGCTTTGCCGAAGTTTGCGCGGACGAGATTACCCGCTCACAGCGTTACGGGCATCCGCTGTCGATTGTCGTATGCGACCTCGACCACTTCAAATATGTCAATGATTCCTGTGGCCATGATGTCGGCGATATCGTGCTCAAGGAATTCGCCAATATCTGCGTCGAGGTCGCGCGCCAGCAGGTCGACCGGGTCGCGCGGCTGGGCGGTGAGGAATTCGTTATCCTGCTGCCTGAAACGAGCCTGGAGGGCGCTTCCATTCTGGCGGAACGTTTGCGCCGGCAATGTGCCGAGCACATTTTCGATCCGTCGAACAATGCCCTGGGCGTTACCATCAGCATTGGAATCACGGAATGGCAGCATGACGAACCGAACATGGAGCCTGCGCTGAAACGCGCGGATGTCGCGCTCTACACCGCCAAGGACAACGGACGGAACCAGGTTGTCGCCGGCTGACGCGAATCAGATCTTCGACGCCACTTCTTCCGCGAAACGGGTCATGGCACGCAGGTCGGCAGCCTTTTCCGACACCCGGAAACCCAGCACCATTTCGTCCAGCCCCGCATCCTCATAGGCGTGGATCAGGTCGATCATATCCGCCGCCGAGCCCTGCAGGGTCGTGCGATCCGCGACCGGTTTCTCCGATGCCGGGACGTCGAAACGCGTCTGGATACTGATCGAATATTTCAGCGTCGCGGCATCGCGCCCGGCCTCCGCCATCATCGCCGCCAGTTTCCGGCGGCCCTCGGCAACCATGTTTGGCGAATGGCGCAGCGTGTGCCAGCCATCGCCATACTGCACGATGCGCCGGAAGGCGGGGCCGCTGCCGCCGCCGATCAGCAGGGGCGGATAGGGTTTCTGGAGAGGTTTGGGCGAAAACTTCAGTCCGCTGTAATTATAGAATTCGCCCGAATATTCCGGCAGGTCCTGCGTCCACAGCGCCTGCAGCGCGCCCAGCACCTCGTTGGTGCGCCGGCCCCGCGACTTGAAATCGACGCCGAGATTCTTGAACTCGTCTTCCGTCGTCGCCACGCCGACACCGAGCATGACGCGCCCCCGCGACAGGTGGTCGAGCGTCGCCACCATCTTGCCCAGCCGCGCCGGGTCGTGCCACGGCAGCACCAGCACGGAGGTCCCCAGCCGGACATTCTTCGTCGCCATCGCGGCGGCGGTCAGGATCGTCAGCGCGTCGTGATACGGCTTGTCCCCCAGCCGTTCGAGCACATAGCTGGAGTGGAACAGGTGCTCCGCCACCCACACACTGGCGAAGCCCTTATTCTCCGCCTCGACCGCCAGGTCGACGAGATCGCGCGGGTCTTCGACCCCCTGATTGTTGGGAATGCTGTAACCGAATTTCATGCCTTAGCTCCTTGCCGCCGCCAATGCCCGGGCGAGATCGTCGCAGATATCCCGCGGGTCTTCCAGCCCGACGGAAAGCCGCACCACCCCGTCACTGAGGCCGAGCGCCGCGCGTTCCTCCTCGCTGAGCCGCTGGTGTGTCGTCGTCGCCGGATGGGTGACGAGGCTTTTCGTATCGCCGAGATTGTTGGAGATATCGATGATTTCCAGGGCATTGAGAAACCTGAACGCCTCCGTTTTGCCGCCGGACAGTTCGAACGTGACCATCGTACCGCCGCCGCTCATCTGCTTCTGCGCCAGTTCATATTGCGGGTGCGATTTCAGCCCCGGATAGAGCACCCGCGTCAGCCCCGTCTGGTCTGACAGGAATTCGGCCA
>CAXBEC010000391.1:0-3805 GCA_963974145.1 uncultured Alphaproteobacteria bacterium
GATGTCTCTGCTGCAAAATTCGCGACCGACCCAAGGCGCGGCACCCTGCAGATGGTGTTCCAGGACGCGACCGAAAGCCTTAACCCGCGTTACACCGCACGGCAGGCGATTGCCGACCCCATCAGCCGCCTGACAAAGGATGACCCTGTTGAACGGGTTGGCGAACTGGCGGCACAGGTGGGCCTCCCGGCGACCCTGCTTGACCGGTTTCCGCATCAGTTATCGGGTGGTCAGAAGGCGCGTGTCGGTATCGCCCGCGCGCTGGCGTCACGGCCGAAACTCCTGATCCTCGATGAACCGACCGCGGCGCTGGATGTGTCGATCCAGGCGGTTGTGCTGAACCTGCTGGTCGATTTGCGGGCGCGGTTGGGCATAAGCTACCTGTTCGTCAGTCATGACCTGCACGTTGTACGGCTGCTTTGCGACCGGGTCATCGTGATGGAGAAAGGCAAGGTCGTTGAGGAGGGGCTGGTGGAACAGGTCATGGAAGATCCGCGCCATGACTACACGAAAACACTGATTGCCGCGGTCCCCACACCGCCTGCCATGGTTTGGCAATCGGGTCGTGATAAACCGTAACATCGTCGGGGGTGCCGGCTTCAGGTCCAGCCTCTCTCCAATCCCATAGCCTTTCATGTCCTTCGAAAAGACAGCGGACTGGCTGGCTTGTCCGCTATCGTTGTTTGGGTGGCGCCGAACTCTGCGCCACCGTGGGCGGGCGCGATTCCGCCAAGGTTACAGTGAATCGTCGCATCGGTCCGGACATAGCGCGGCACCGTAAAATTGTTTTCGGCATTACCGGTACTGCTGCCGATATATCGAACGCCGGCACCGGCGCCCAAGCCTTCAAAGGGGCCGCTCCGGATGGAATAATCGCCTCACAGGGATGTCCGGTGCTGTGCTTTTCCCGCGGACGCATTTCCTTTCGTACCGTCATTGCTTTCGGTTATTTCGACATCCGTGACGGTATAGGCCGCCGCCAGGTCGAGACCGGCCACCGCCTGCATCCCTTTCTACCCTCAGGCCACTGCCGCCATTTTGAATTTTCAAGGCGACTTTTGCCAAGATGTTTGTTGTCCGGCATCAGTGTTGGGTTGAAGCATGGGAGGTCCATTGCGGGCGTCCGGTAAGGTTAACGTGTTGGTATCAATATTCGTTTATGCCGTGAGGTGGATCACTTCCGGAGAGCTGTTAGAATAACGGAGCGAATTTGTCATCCCAAGTGTTTGTGGGATGGGCCGGAAGGCAATCTTTGATATGTTGGCTGGGGGCTTTCGGGCGCGGCAAAAAGGACGAAGACGTCCCCGAATTCGAAGTGGCATTGGAGATAGAAGGATCGTTTTGTGAAAAATTTGCGGCTTCGGCCGATAATTCTGATCCTGTTCGCGATGCTGACCATGCCTGTCGTGGTTACCATTGTGGCGATTAATTATTTCGCAAATGAACGAACGGCTCGCGACAATGCAGAAGCCCTGGTGTCGCGGTTTCGGGATGGCGCGCTGCAGAATGTCCAGAACACCTTCAATCCCATAAAGACCCTGGTTCAAAGCGCGGCGGAGGTTGGGGAAAGCCAGCCGGATTACTATTCCGACAACCGCTCGGATTCGTACCTGTTCACGCTTTTGCAGCACAGCCCGCAGATCGTGGCGGCCTATATCGGCGCGGAGGATGGCTCGTTTCGCCAGGCGCGGCGGATGTTGAGTGGAAATGACGGCGCCCCGCCCGGCGCCCGCTACGCCTGGCGCTGGATCGGTTCGACCGTAGACACAGGCGAGCGCCTGGATCACTACAATTATCGCGGCGAATCCGGGCAGGACCTGGAGCAGGCGGCAAGGCCAACCGACTACGACCCGAGAAACCGGCCCTGGTATCGGGAGACGGTCGCGGCGGGCAAACTCCATATCACAGATCCCGAATTGTTCGCGGTGCTGGACCTGATAGGCCTCACTGTTGCCGCACCCTATTTCGACAAGGGGACGCTGCTGGGCGTGGCTGCGGTGGATTTGACGTTGGACGACCTGTCCGATTATCTGGCTGAAAGCCGGATCAGCCCGAACACGCAAAGCTTCATTCTGGACCGCGGCGGTCGCGTCATCGCCAATTCCGAAAAGGCCCGTACCTATTCCACCGTAAACGGCCAGGTCGAGCTGGAACATATCACGTCGCTGCCGGATGACCTGCCTGCCGTCGCCTTCAGCGCCCGACCGCGGGATAACGTCGAACGATTGTATTCCTTCGGGTATGACGGGCACGAATACCTTGCGACCCTGTCCACACTGGATCCGGCCTTCGGCAAGGGCTGGCAATTTTTCATCATCACGCCTATCCAGGATTTTGCCGGGCAACTGAACGAGAGCAACGCACAGTTGCTGTTCTTTGGCCTGGCGGCGATCCTGTTTCAAATCCTGATCATTTATTATCTGTCAGGCGTGATTTCCAAGCCGCTGGAGAGGCTCGCCACCAAGGTGAGCGGCATTCAGGAGCGCGGCAGCACGGATCCTGTGACTTCCGTCCGTTCGCTCATTCGTGAAGTGGCGGTCCTTTCCCGGGCTGTCGATACGCTCGACACGACGATTCGTTCCTTTGCGGCATTTGTTCCGTGGGCGCTGGTGCGGCAACTCGTTGCCTCGGATAAGAAGCTTGAACTGGGCGGGCACAGCCGTTTCCTGACCATTTTTTTCACGGACCTCGAATCGTTTTCCACCTTGTCGGAGCAGATCCCCTCGCGGGAGCTGCTGATCCGCGTATCCGCCTATCTGGAAGTGGTGACACGCGCCGTAAATCAGGAATCCGGTACCATCGACAAATTCATCGGCGATGGGGTCATGGCCTTTTGGGGCGCCCCGAATCTGCTGGAAGACCACGCCTGGCATGCCTGCGTGGCCGCGTTGCGTGTGCAGCAAGGCATGAAAGAACTGAACAGGCAGTGGGAATCGGAAAACAAGCAGCATCTGAATGTGCGGATCGGCATCCACAGCGACGCCGTTCTGGTGGGGAATATCGGTTCGCCGGAGCGAATGAGCTACACTGTCATCGGCGATGGGGTGAACGTGGCCGCGCGGCTGGAAGGGGTGAACAAGGATTACGGCACCCGTATCTGCATCAGCCACAGCGTGTTCAAGGAGGCGGGCGAGCGGTTGCTGGTAAGGCCGATCGACGAGGTGGCGGTCAAGGGGCGCCGCACCGCCGTGCCGATTTACGAAGTGATGGGCGCCTATGGGGCGGGCGCGAGCCTAGAGCCGGATGAACCGACAATCCAACTGGCGGAGTTGAGCCGGCGCGCCCATGACGTGCTCATTTCGGGGGATCGGGAAGCAGCGTTATGTCACTATCAGGCGATCCTGGCGGCATTTCCCGATGACACCGTTGCCACCCATATGATCGCGAAGATCTCGGCCAACACGGAAAACCGGCTGCCGTCCGCCTGAGCGGAGAACGCGTCCGGCGCGGGAACAGGATAAAATGGAACCTCATGTTTCCACAGATCCATCGCTGAGCCCCAGCGAATACACGGCCGCCCTGATCCAGGTGCTGCGCGAGCGCCCGCTGGCGGTCGCCGGGGCTCGTACCCTCGAAATCGGCATCGGCAGCGGCGTCGTGCTGGCGGAGATGGGGGTGCTGGGGGCCGCCTCGCTCTGCGGTGTAGACATCGAACGCCCGGCAATCGACGCCAGCCTGGCGCTGCTGGCCGAGGAAGGTCTGGATGACCGGGCCACCCTGCACCACGGCGATATGTGGGAGCCGGTGGCGGAGCACCACTTTGACCTGATCGTCGCTAACCTGCCGCATTTCCCGATGCTGGGCG
>CAXBEC010000392.1:0-3800 GCA_963974145.1 uncultured Alphaproteobacteria bacterium
TGGCCCCGCCCTTGTCCCAGGGCTTGCGGCCCGTGGCGGGTTTTGCCGACGCCGGTGACGCCTTGTCCCGGGGCTTGCGGGCCGGGTAGGGTTTTTCCGCCGCCGGTGCCGCATCCTCCTGCGGTTTGCGGGCGGCGTAGGGTTTGTCTTTAACTGATGCGGCATCACCGCGCGGCTTGCGCGCCGGATAGGCTTTAGCCTCGGCGGGGCGCTTTTCCGACCGGTCCCGGGGTGGGCGGCTCTCGGATGTGTGCGACGGTTCCGGGGCGGCGGCGCGGGGATTCGCTTCGGCTGCGGGCGCCGCCGTGTTATCGGCCGGCCTGTCCGGCCGTGCCGCCGGCCGCCTGTCAGGGGCGGCCTTGCGGCGCGCATCGCTGCGTGGTTCCCGTTGTCCGGCAGGCGGGCCGTCATAAGCGTTCAAATCGGGCTTGCCGGGCAGGCGGCTTACCGAAACGGTTCGCTCCACCTTGCCGCTGGGGCCGACCGCTTCCAGAAAACGGTCGACGCAATCAGGCGCCAGTTCCACATAGGTTTGTTCATACTGTACCCGGATCGCCCCGATTTCATCCTTGGTCACATGCCCGGCGCGACACAGCATCGGCAGCAGCCAGCGCGCCTCGGCCGTATGCTTCTTGCCGACCGACAGGGAGAACCAGACGCCATCGCTGAAACCGGAACTGGCGGGGGCGCTGCGCTCCCGGCCGCGGTCCCGGCCCTGCTCCCGGCCCTGGCCTCGTTCCCGGGACTGCCGGGGCATCGGTGCGGAATCCAGCAATTCCTCGGGCGCGGAACGGTTGGCCCGGTACAGGCGGGTAAAGGCGGCGGCGACCTGTTCCGGGCTGCGCTGCGCCAGCAACGCGGTTATGAAGGCCTGCTCGTCTTCCTTGACGGGTTCATTCAGGGCCGGGTCGGCGAGGATGCGCTCGTCATCGCGTTTCATGATGTCTTCGACCGATGGCGGTTTGCCCCAGTCGGCCTTGACGCCGGCGCCACGCAACAGCCGCTCGGCACGCGACCGGGTATTGTACGGCACGACGATGGCGCAGACGCCCTTGCGCCCGGCGCGGCCGGTCCGCCCGCTGCGATGCAGCAGGGTTTCACTGTTCCGGGGAATATCGGCGTGGATCACGAGTTCCAGGTTCGGCAGATCGATCCCGCGCGCCGCCACGTCGGTGGCGATACAGACCCGGGCCCGGCCGTCGCGCATCGCCTGCAGCGCATGGCTGCGCTCGTTCTGGCTCAATTCGCCGGACAGGGACACAACTGAGAATCCCCGGTTGCTGAAACGGCTGGCCATATGGTTGACGGTGGCGCGGGTGGCGCAGAAGACGAGGGCACTTTGCGCTTCGTAATAGCGCAGCAGGTTGATGATGGCGTTTTCGCGGTCATTGGGCGCGACGGCAAGGGCGCGGTATTCGATGTCGATATGCTGTTCGCGTTCCGCCTTGGTGGAAACCCGCACGGCATTGCGCTGGTAACGTTTTGCCAGGGTTGCGATAGCCCGCGGTACGGTGGCGGAAAACATCAGGGTGCGGCGTTCGGCGGGGGCGGAATCGAGGATGTATTCCAGGTCGTCGCGAAAGCCCAGGTCGAGCATTTCATCGGCTTCGTCGAGCACGATGGCCCGAAATGACTTGGTATTCAGCGAGCCGCGCTCGATATGGTCGCGCAGCCGCCCGGGCGTGCCGACCACGATATGGGCGCCCCGGTTCAGGTTGTTGCGTTCGGTCCGCATATCCATGCCGCCGACACAGGAGGCAATGGCCGCGCCGGTTTCCCCGTACAGCCATTCCAGTTCGCGTTTGACCTGCAGCGCCAGTTCCCGCGTCGGGGCGACGACCAGCGCCAGCGGCGCGCCGGCGCGCTCGAAGCGCTCCGCGCTGCTTAACAGTGTGGGCGCCAGCGACAGGCCGAATGCGACGGTCTTGCCCGAACCGGTCTGGGCGGATACCAGCAAGTCGGCATCAATCAGTTCGGGGGCCAGGACCGCTTCCTGTACCGGGGTCAGTGCAGCGTATTCGCGTTTCTGCAATGCATCGCGCAGCGCCGGAACGACGCCTTCGGGTATAGTCATGTGTTTTCTTCCGATTTACGGGTCAAGAGCGCGACGCCGGTTATCAAAATCGGCAAAACAAGGCGCATTAACGGTCTTCTACGTGGAGTTGAGCCTATTGTACAGCGGGTAAACATCGCCCGAATCAATCAAAGTCCCTCGTCTTGCCTCTTCCCTTCTTGATATTGCTCTGACGGCGTTTACCGTCGAGGCGGCGCAATTTCGAACCCTTGGTCGGTTTGGTGGGCCGGCGGCGTTTCGGTGGCGTCGCCGCTTCGCGGATCAGGGCAACCAGCCGGTCCAGCGCGTCGCGGCGGTTCTGTTCCTGGGTGCGAAACTGGTTGGCGATGATGACGATGACGCCGTCGCGGGTCATTCGCCGCCCTGCAAGGGGTTGCAGGCGCAGGAACTGGGCGTTGGACAGGGCCCGGCACTTGCGCGCATTGAACCGCAGCTGGACCGCGCTGGCGGTCTTGTTGACCTTCTGCCCGCCGGCGCCAGGAGAACGAATGAAGGTCTCTTCGATCTCGCTGTCGTCGATACTGATGGAATCCGTTACCTGAATCATCAGGGCAGTCTAGCACAGGCGATGGATATCTGGCGCGGTTGCAGGACCCGCGATTTCATAGGAACATGGCGCGTGATTCGGCGGCGACCGAAAGACAAGGGGGGAGTAACAATCAATGTGGAACCGGCAAATGCGCGCGTGGAAGGCTGCCGCGACATGAATCCGTTCGGATTGGCGGAACCCGCAACACTGCATGAAGCGGTCGGGATGCTTGACGCATCGGATACGCAGATTCGGCCGATTGCGGGCGGAACGGCGGTGATGCTGATGATGAAGACCGGTATTTTCCAGCCGGACCGGTTGATCAGCCTGCGCGGGATCGAACCCCGCTATGCGGAAATCGGCATCACGCAAGGCGGCGATTTGCGGATTGGCGCCATGACGCCATTGCGACATATCGAGAAATCGGCGGCTGTTGCGCAGGTTGCGCCCGTCATCACCCAAGCGCTGCGGCGGCTTTCCAACGTGCGGGTCCGCAATGTGGCGACCTTGGGCGGGCACCTGGCGCATGGCGACCCGCATCTGGACCTGCCGCCCGTGCTGATCGCGCTGGGCGCGAAAATCGTGATTGTCAGCCCCGCCGGCGAACGGGCCATCGACGTCGAGGACCTGTTTCGCGGCTATCTGGAAACCGCGCTTAATCCGGACGATCTGATCGCGGAAGTTATCGTCCCGGCCCGGGCGGGCCGCCGGTCCGCCTATTTGAAACACACGACGCGATCCGCGGATGACTGGCCGGCGCTGGGGATTGCGGTGGCGCTGGAAAGCGACGGGAGCGCCCGCGTGGCCATCGGCGCCGCCACGGATACGCCGCGGCGGCTGAATTCGGTGGAAGCGGTACTGAACGGCAGCAGTATGGACGATACGGTTCTGGCGGCGGCCGGCGACGCGGCGGCAGAAGAAGCGGAGGTACATTCTGACGCGCGCGGTTCGGCTGCCTATAAACGTGAACTCATCCGCGTCTTCATGGCGCGGGCGATCCGCCTGGCGCTTGCGGAAGGTGCTGATACGGGGAGGGCAGGCTGATGGCCGGCAGCACAACCACGACGACTGTCGGTCACTCCTTCCCGCGGATCGAGGCCCGGGCCAAGGTCACGGGGCAGGCCGAATACATCTACAACATGCGCCTGCCGTCGATGCTGCATGCCAAGGTGCATCGCAGCCCGATCTCGCACGGTC
>CAXBEC010000393.1:0-3796 GCA_963974145.1 uncultured Alphaproteobacteria bacterium
AGTCGGTGCTGGCGGCGTAGCTGGCCTGAACACCGGCAACCGTTGTCAGCGACGACACGGAATCTTCCTCGATCGCCATGTTGAGGCCCGTACCACTGCGATCCTCTTCGGTATAGGCATGGATCACGCTGCGGCTGTAGTTCACCCGGACATACGGACCGAAACTGAACGCGTTGTGGTAGAAATCATACCCCATGCCGACGCTGGCACTGTATTCGCTGCCATGGGTTTCGCCGACGGTGCTGACCGGCGCCGCAAAATTCCGGGCCGTGTTCTGGAAGATTGCATTACGGTCAAACGTGTAATCCGTGTAGCCGTAACCCAGTGTCCCGTCGATATGGAAACTGTCGGTCACATTGTAGCTGGAAAAGATATTGATCAGCAGGCTGTCCGACCGTGTCCCGCCCTCATCGCCACCGGGGTTGAACCCGACACCGGCCTGGTCCGCATCGAATTTGGATTCGCTGTGGTCGTAGCCCAGCAAGGCGCCGACAACCAGTTTATCGCCGACCCGGTAATCCCCGCCGAACTGGAAGCCGGACTTCCAGCCGTCATAGCCTTTTTCATTGTCGACATCGAGCAGCCGGTCGCGGTCGAAGGTTTCACCTGCAAGGTTGAGAAACAGGCTGAGCGCGCCGAACTCTACCGAGTCGCCGGCATTGCGGCCGGTCGGGATCCCCGCCTTTTCCTGACGCTCCTTCTCGAGCCGGTCCTGTGCCTCACGCATCATCGACTTCGCGCGGCTGAGTGACAGGTCGTTGTTGGTCAGCGACTGCGACGGGTTCATGGATGATTCAGCATCACCGGATAACAGCGAGCCCGGCGCGTTGCCACAGGAGACGGCCATGTCCCCGACCGCGCCGGTACAGGCGGTGATAAACAGGTTTTCAAGCGCCTGATTCGCGGCGGTTGCGCCATGCGCCGCCAGCAGGGTCGCGCTGCCTGCTGCGACCGCCAGTATCCGAATCAACCTTGCCATCCGAAATCCGTTCCCGGATCGATCCCTAATACTCATCGTTCCACCCCAGAAAATCCGCTAGTTAACTGTCGGTACAAAAAAGAAATCCCCGGCCTCATGCCCCGCGTACTTGATCGGCGAATATTGCGGCACCTGCTCGAAATCCCTGGTGGCGGCAACACTCGTGACCCGTTCCGATACCATCCGGTACAGTCTTTGCCCTTCGACTATACCCGTATTCGCTTCAAGAGCCCCCAGAAAAGCACTTGCAAACACCGAATGCGCGCCGCCGCCACTGTCCAGTACCGGTTGTACGCCGCCGGATGACAGGACAAGACGCGCCCGTTTTTGTGCCATCAGCTTGATCCAGTTTTTGCGCGCCGCACTGGACATCCCCGCATCGATCTGCGCCAGAGAGGACCGTGTCAGCGTGCCGGAATAACAGGAATCCGCCACCACCAGAACCTGGCGAACCGCCATCGCATTCAGGACATCGGTGATCTGGATATTCGAAATCCAATTCGCCGTGCTGGACGGTTCCGCATCCACCGGCAACCAGTGGCCACGATTGTTGATCCGGTCGAGTTCGCCATGACCCGCGTAGTAAATCAGCAGATTGTCGTCTTCCGTCAGGTCTTCGCGAATCTTGTTCATCGCGGCCAGGATCGCGTACCGGTCGGCATTCAGCAATAACGTAACCGAATAGCCGTAACGCTGTTTCAACAGCGCGGCGACGGCCTGGGCATCGCCGGTTGCCGTCTTCAGCTTCGGTAACATCCGGTAATCATTGTTGCCGATGACCAGTGCATGAAACCGTCCGAAGTCCACATCCGCACCCACCGTCAGCGGCGCCAGGTCGCCGCTGGTATTGCGGGCCGTCACCACCTTGCGCAGCAGCGCGAAGGATTCCGTCGCCCGTTTACCGTTCGCATCCACCGCAACGACACGGACAGTTGTCCGTTCAGCCGCCAACGGCACCTTGATCCGGAACAGCCCCGAGTCGTCCGGCTTGTGTTCGGCATCATTGACCAGCAGCGCCATGATACCACCGGCGCCTTTTACCCGTCCGATAACAAGCCGTTCGTCACCAGCCTCGGCCGTGATCTCCGGCAGGCCTGTGGTCCGGGTCTTGGGTAGGGGGGGATCGATCATTTCGATGACTGGGCCCGCCGCCAGTTGCTTTGCTTCCGCCGCCGCCTGCTTTTCAGCGGCGCTCTGCAACCGGTCAGCCCGTTCTTTCAGGGCGGAAACATTCGCGGAGAGCTGCGAGGTCCGCTCGCGTTCCCGCGCCAGCTCGGCTTCCCGGCTTTCCAGCCGCCGGCGGAGCACCTGCTGCTTTGCCTTTTCCCGCTCGCGGGCGGCGCGTTCCGCGGCGAGATTCTTGCGAAGCGTAGCGATCTGGAGACCGCGTCCGGCCCGGCGCTTTTCCTCTTCCGCCAGCGCCGATTCCACTTCGGCAAGGCGGGCCGATGATTCCTTCAGTTTCGTTTCCGCAGCAGCCCGCCGGTCCGTTTCTTCCCGAAGCGCCGCCGCATCGGTCTGCAACGTATCGACTTCCGCCGCCAGCGTCGCAATGCGATCCCGTTCAGCCTGCAGGGCCGATTCTCGTTCTGCCAATTCCCTGGCCAGCGCCGCTTCCCGCGCGCGGTCGCCGCTGGCGGATTGTCGCTCGGCATGCAACACGGTACGGAGCGTCTCGATTTCATCCCGGTTTGTACTTGTCACCTTTCGCTGCTCGCGAAGCTCTTGTTCCGCCCTTGCGGCACGCGCTTTCAACTTCTTGAGCCTTGCCTCCGCCGCCGCCCGCTTTTCTGATTCCGCTTTCAGGGCGGCCGCGGCGCCCTGCATGGCCGCCAACTCTGCCCGGAGGCTTTCCGCCCGGGCCCGCTCGGCTTCCAGTGCCTTTTCCTGCGCCGCAAGCTGGTCGGCGAGTTCCTTTTCCCGGCCGGTGACCGATGCCGCCGTATTGCCGGCAGCCGCAAGCTGTTTTTTCAGTTGCTCGACTTCATTAGCCTGCGATTCCGTATGGCGACGCTGCTCCTGAAGAGACCTTTCAGCCTTGGTGACCTGATCCCGCGATGCGGCCAGCGCCGATTTCGCAGCATCAGCCTCCGCCTTGTAGCGGGCCACCCTGGCCTCGCTGTCCTCCAGCGCCGCTCCCATAGACGCCTGCAGCGTCGTCGCCTGTTGCTGCAGTGACGAAAGCTGCTGTTTGAGGCGCGATACCTCGCTTTCACTGCGCTCCAGTTCACGTGACCGCGCGGTCATGGTTTCGGTAATTTCCAGGATGCGGTCCTGGCGGCCGGCCGTCACTTCGCGCACCAGTTCGTCACGGGCTGCCTGAAGGGCCTGTTGCGCATCCCGGGCGCGGCTTTCGCCATCGCGCAGTTTCGTCTGGGCATCCTGAAGATTACGGCGAATGGCATCCAGTTCGCGGCGCAGTGAGTCGCGCTCCGCGGCAAGTTTCGCGCGTTCCGCTTCAAGCTGCTGTTTTTCCTCACGCAGGGACGCCAGTTCCTGTTTCACCTCACTGGGCACGAAAGGCACGTCAGCCGACCCGAGACCGGAAGCCCGGCGATACAATTCGACGGCTTTCTCCTTGTTCTGCGGGACACCCCGGCCTTCCTCATACAGGGCGCCAAGACTCAGCAGCGCCCGAACGAAATCCTTTTCAGCCGCCTTGCCATACCATTCCGCGGCAATCTTGTGCTGCGGCTCAACGCCCAATCCTTTTTCGTAGATTTCACCAACATAGGTCTGGGCAACGGGGTCGCCCTGATTGGCGAGAGGCAACCAGATTTTCAAAGCCGACGTGTAACTGGCGCGGTCTGCCTGGGT
>CAXBEC010000394.1:0-3784 GCA_963974145.1 uncultured Alphaproteobacteria bacterium
TCCCGACGGAAAGCGGGCGTGGGAAACTGGTCCCCGCCAGCATCATCCCGCCGGCCGAAGTGCCTGACGATGAATTTCCGATGGTGCTGACCACGGGGCGGCAGCTGGAACACTGGCATACCGGGGCCATGACCCGGCGCAGCCAGGTGCTGGATTCCCTGGAACCGGAAGCGGTTGCGCAAATTTCCTCCCGCGACCTGTTCCGTCTGGGACTGAAGGCCGGCGATATGATTCGTGTCGAAACCCGCCGCGGCGCGATCGAGTTGAAGGCGCGCGTCGACGGCGCCATCCCCGAAGGGCTGATCTTTATCCCCTTCTGCTATGCGGAGGCGCCGGCGAACGTCCTGACCAACCCGCAACTGGATCCGTTCGGCAAGATACCGGAGTTCAAGTACTGCGCCGCCAGGATCAGCAGCGCCGCGGAAGCGGACGCCGCTGACTGACCCTTACGGTCCTTAGACGAGTCCGGTATCTTCCGGCAGGCCAAGCATGATGTTCATGTTCTGCACGGCCATGCCCGACGCGCCCTTGCCGAGATTGTCGATGAGCCCCATCAGGACCGCCTGCTCGCTGCCTTCATTGCCGAAGACATGCAGGCGCAACTGATTGGTATCGTTCAGGCCTTCGGGTTCCAGCCCGGTCATCTTCGCGCTGTCCGCCAGCGGGACCACGGAAACGAAGCGGCAACCGTCGTAATGCGCCGACAGTGCCCCGTGCACATCAGCCGGTGACGGCTTGTTCGCCAGAGACCATAACTGCAGCGGCACCTGCACGATCATCCCCTGCCGGTAGCGCCCCACACTCGGTACGAAGAGCGGTCGTTTCGTCAGGCCGGAATAGCGCTGGATTTCAGGCACATGCTTGTGTTCCAGCGTCAGTCCGTAAACATTGAAGGGTGCCGTTGTATAATTCTCGGCGCTTTTATCCTCGTATGAGGCAATCATCCCCTTGCCGCCGCCGCTATAACCGGACACTGCATTGATCGTAATTGGCGTATCCGCGGCCAGAAGACCTGTTGAGACCAGCGGATGCAGCATCGCGATGGTTGTTACAGCGTAGCAACCGGGATTGCTGACCCGTTTGGCAGAGGCTATGGCATCGCGTTGTTTCGCGGAATGCTCGGAAAAGCCAAAAATCCAGTCATCCGCAACCCGATGCGCCGTACTGGCATCGATAAGCCGTGCGTTCGGGTTGTCCACCAGTGCGACCGCTTCGCGGGCCGCCGGATCCGGAAGACAGAGAATGGAAAGGTCGGCATCATTCAGCGCCTCTCGGCGCCGGGCAGTATCCTTGCGCTCGGAATCAGACAGATGCAGCAGCTTGATATCACTGCGATCCTTCAGGCGTGCATGAATCTGCAGCCCTGTCGTCCCCACTTCACCGTCGATGAAAACCGTCGATACCATTTTGGATACCCTCCATAAAAAAAATCGGGCGCCCCGAAGAGGCGCCCGATCCGAATAACGATCTGAAACCCTGGGATTAGCGCTTGGAGAACTGGAAGCTTCGTCGTGCTTTCGCCCGGCCGTACTTCTTGCGTTCCACAACGCGCGAATCGCGTGTCAGGAACCCGCCTGCCTTCAGGGTCGGCCGCAATCCCGGCTCGAATACCGGCAGCGCCTTGCTGATCCCGTGCCGTACAGCGCCCGCCTGCCCCGAGAGACCGCCGCCGGTTACCGTACACATGACATCATACTGCCCGTCGCGGTTAACCGCCGAAAAAGGCTGGTTGATCATCATGCGCAACACGGGCCGTGCGAAATAGGTCTCAATGGTGCGTCCATTGACGACAATACGCCCCGCACCCGGCTTGATCCAGACCCGCGCCACGGCGTTCTTACGCTTGCCGGTCGCATAGGACCGGCCCTGCGCATCGACACGCGCTTCAACGGGGCTTTCCGCATCGGCGGAAACGGCTGCCGGCTCGCCCGCCGGAACAACGCCCGTAGCCGCGCCAAGATCCGCAAGACTGCGAATTGGTTCCGGTCGCCGCTCGGTGCTGCCCGTACCCTGATCGTTCTGTTCAGCCATCGTCATGCACTCCGCTTGTTCTTATCATTCATCGACGCCACGTCCAGAACCTCTGGATTTTGCGCTTCGTGCGGATGCTCGTTGCCGGCATATACACGCAGGTTGGACATTTGCTGGCGCGCCAGCTTGCCCCTCGGCAACATTCTTTCCACGGCCTTGAGAACAACATTCTCCGGCTGCTTGCCCGACAGGATATCACCCGCCGTCCGGGACTTGATCCCGCCGGGATAACCGGTGTGACGGTAATAAACCTTGTCCGAAAGCTTCTTGCCCGTGAGATGCACTTTCTCGGCATTGATCACGATGACATTGTCGCCACAATCGATATGGGGCGTGTAATTCGGGCGGTGCTTGCCGCGCAGGATTTTGGCAATCTCTGCAGCCATGCGGCCCAGAACGACCCCATCGGCATCGACGACGAGCCATTTTTTCTGCACTTCGGCAGACTTCATTGAATATGTTTTCATGGCCTCAATTTTCCTATGACTGCGATACGAACCACTAAAGGAATGACTTAATCGTTCCCTTATGACATCCGTCGCGAACGGGCGCGGAGTATGTCAGAAACGGCTTAACAGTCAATAACAATAATGATGAATTATTGTCTTTAAATCAACGCCTTACAAATTGGGTGATATAATACCGCGCATATAACCCTTTGCGGGGCGGGCATTTCTCAGATTCCAAACAAAATATCCGCTGCGCCGGTCACCGTAAACAGGTTCGGGACCGAACCACCACGTGATCTGTTCCAACGGCCAGAGCCACCAGATCCAGTCCTCTTTCAACCGAAAACCACTCGAATTCGCGTTGTTTCTTGCGAATGGACCACCTCTGCAACTACATTCATTCTGCTTTTCAACAATTTGTAATCAGGATAGAAATCGTCACCATGGACCAGATCGCCCATTCCCCGCTTGAAGAACCCGGCGCGTCTGATCTCTTGCGTGATGACAGGGGCGGGATTGCCTGGCTGACCCTGAACCGCCCCGCGGCGCGCAACGCGCTTTCGCTTGAACTGATGACGTCCCTGTTGGGCGAAATCGATGAAATCGCGACAAACCCGTCTATTCGGGCAGTTGTCCTCGCCGCCAACGGACCCGCATTCTGTGCCGGGCATGACCTGCGACAGATACGGGCAAATCCGAACCGGGCATATTACGAATCAACGCTCGCCAAATGTGTCTCGGTGATGCTGGCCATAATGCGATGCCCGAAACCGGTCATCGCACGGGTGCAGGGCATCGCCAGCGCCGCGGGGTGCCAGCTTGTCGCCACCTGCGACCTCGCCGTCGCGGCAACCGATGCGCAATTCGCGACGCCGGGCGTCCATATCGGCCTGTTTTGTTCGACGCCCATGGTCGCGCTGAGCCGCAATATCGGCCGCAAGGAAGCCATGGAAATGCTGTTGCTCGGTGCACCGGTGACCGCCGACCGGGCGCGGGAACTCGGCCTTGTCAACCGGGTGGTTCCGGCTGACAGGCTCGATTCCACGATACAGGAGATGACGGACACGTTACTGGCAAAATCACCGCTCACGCTCGCCATTGGCAAGGAAGCGTTTTACCGGCAGATCGAAATGACCACGGAAGACGCCTATACCTATGCAGGCGATGTCATGGTCCGGAACATGCTGGCTGAAGATTCCGAAGAAGGCATTTCCGCGTTTCTCGAAAAGCGCACACCTGTCTGGCGCGGGCGGTAGCACGATGCAGCATGACAGTTATACCGACGACTACATCCGGGATATTTT